>NZ_JCBATA010000046.1:0-63840 GCF_059816245.1 Frankia sp. RB5 | reverse complement strand
ATCAACCCACAACACCATCCACGCCACCCGACCCGACGGCACCCCCATCACCACCACACCACCCACCCTCACCACCCACGACCTCGACGCACTCATCCGCAACCTCGACGAAGAAGGCGAAGAAGGAGGCTAGGGCCTGCCTTCCAAACTCGCGACCTGCCTGGAGGAGCCGCCTACGCCACCACAACCACAGGACTGATCACCGGCGGTTCATCGCGTGCCGTTGCGGGCCTAGGAGCCGGGCTCCTGGAGGGCTACCCGGGTGGCGGTGATGAAATCGGCGACGGCGCCGGCCAAGGGGTGTACGCCGGGCTCGGCGGGGACGATGTCGACCCGCATGCCCGCGGCCTCGCATGCCTCGGCGCTGCGCCGGCCCATGGCGGCGACGAGCAGGTCGGGAGGCAGCGGGCCGTACAACTCCGCGGTGCTGCGGGCGGCGGTGGACGACGCGAAGGCGGCGACGTCAAAGTCGCCGTGGCGTAGCTCCTCGGCGATGCGGGGGTCGGCGTCCGCGGTCTCATCCATGAGCAGCCTGATCCGCCGTAGCGTCCACGGCCCACCCATGGGCACCTCGGCCGCGCCCGCGACCAGCACGGGCGCGCCAATGGAGAGACCCTGATCGGGGGGCCTAGCCGGGTTGAGGGGCACGGAGGCTAGGCCGACGGCGTCCAGTGACGTGGCGACGTCGGGGCGGGCGGCGATCAGGGTGAGGCCGGCCAGCGCTCGCACGTCGGTGCCGGCGTGGCGCAGGGCGGTGACGACGGCGGTGACCTCGTCCGGGTCGGCGAGCAGCAGGCCGGTCGCGTCGGGCAGGGCGGCGAGCAGCTCCCGGCCGGCGTCGGGGGTGGGGGTGGGCCGGGCGACGACGGTTTCGACCGCGTCGGCGCCGAGCGCGCGCAGCCGGCGGGCCAGCAGACCGGCCCGCGGCCGGGTGCGGGCGACGAGAACGCGCACGCCGGCCAGCGGGCGAGCCTCCATGCTCGCCGCGGCCCTGTCGAGGGCGGCGACCTCGCCGACCACGATCACCGCGGGTGAGCGGACGCCGGCGGCGATCGCGTCGACGGCCAGGGCGTCGAGGGTGGTGCGCAGGATCCGTTGGGCCGGTGTGGCGCCCCGCTCGATCACCGCCACGGGGGTGTCCTCGGCCCGGCCGCCGTCGAGCAGGGTGTCGGCGATCGCCATCAGCCGCGCGACGCCCATCAGGATGACGATGGTCGCCCTGGACTCGGCGAGCCCCGTCCAGTCAACCGTCGACTCGGGATGGCCGGGTGGCAGGTGCCCGGAGACGATGGCGATCTCCTGGGCGACGTCGCGATGGGTGACGGGGATGCCGGCCAGCGCCGGCACCGCGAGCGCGGATGTGACCCCGGGCACCACGCCGCAGGGCACGCCCGCCTCGGCGCAGGCCGCCGCCTCCTCGCCGCCGCGGCCGAGGACGTACGGGTCGCCGCCCTTGAGCCGCACCACTCGTGCCCCTGCCCGGGCGCGGTCGACGAGGACGGTGTTGATCTCCTCCTGGCCCCAGGAGCGAGCCGTCGGGCTCTTGCCGACGTGGATGATCTCCGCGTCAGGCGGTGCCGCATCGAGCAGGACCGCCGTGGCCAGCCGGTCCACGACGACGACATCCGCCGTGGACAACAGCTCGCGACCACGCACCGTCAGCAGGCCGGGATCCCCCGGACCAGCTCCGACCAGCCAAACCTCACCGACACCTCGCCCGTCCGCCACGGCGTGCACCGTATCTGTTCACCTCGGGCAGCAGGAGATCACGCGCGTGGCCCCATGACGGTCACACGACGGGTCAGTGGATGCCGCACTCGGTCTTGGTGGAGCCGGCCCAGCGGCCGGCACGGCCGGCGCCGCGCTGGGTGCACGGCCAGCAGCCGACGGACTCGTAGCCGTCGGACAGCAGCGGGTTGACGATGACGTTGTGCTCGGCGACGTACCGCTCGACGTCCTCGTCGGTCCACGTCACCAGCGGATGGATCTTCACCTTGCCGCGGCGCGCGTCCCAGTCGACGACCTTGAGGTTCTTGCGGCCGGCGGACTCGGCCCGCCGGGAACCCGCGGCCCAGGCCCGGTAGGGGGCCAGGGCCCGGTCCAACGGGACGACCTTGCGCATCCGGCAGCACAGGTCGGGGTCGGTGCGGTACAGGTCCGCGCCGTGGACGGCGTCCTGGCCGGCGACGGTGAGCTGCGGGCGGACGCTGATGATCGGCAGATCGTAGGTGGCGGCGACCGCGTCGCGGGTGCCGATCGTCTCGGCGAAGTGGTAGCCGGTGTCGATGAACACGACCGGGATGTCGGAGCGGATCCGGGCGAGCATGTCGACGAGGACCGCCTCGGCCATCGAGGCGGCGACGACCAGCTTCGACCCGAACTCCTCGGCCGCCCAGCCGAGGATCTCCTCGGCGGGCGCGCCCTCGAGGTCCTCCGCGGCCCGCAGCGCCCGGGTCTTCAACGCGGCATCCATCAGCTCGTCTCCTCGTAGTGAGAGGTGGGGTCGTGAGAGGTGGGACCGTCGTGAGAGGTGGGACCGTCGTGAGAGGTGGGACCGTCTGCGAGCGTGCTCGTGGCGGCTGCCAGTGCTGTCAGGCTCAGTCGGAAGGCGCGGCGGCAGGACCGGCACGCCCAGTGCCCATGCCCGGAGCCGGCGACGCCGTCTGGCGCGGGCTGCGGGACGATGTCCTCCTCGCCGCAGTACGGGCAGTAGAAGGGCACCGCGCGGCCACCACTAGCCACCCGTGCCACCGCCCGCCGTGGCGGGCGTGCCTGCCGGCCTGGACGCTGGTGTGGGCCTGGACGCTGGTGTGGGCCTGGACACCAGCGACGCCTCGTCCGCGCGCTGGGCCCAGTCGGCGAAGCTCTCCCCGCTCTCGCGCTGCGCCTGGTAGGTCTCCAGCAGGCCGGCGACGTAGTCGACGAGTCGGTCGGCGGTGACCTTCAGACCGCGCGACTTGCGCCCCAGCCGCGAGTGGGTGCCCAGGTGACCGCCGAGGTGGACCTGGAAGCCTTCGACCATCTCGCCGGCGTCGTTCGGGACGAGCGAGCCCTTCAGCCCGATGTCGGCGACCTGGAAGCGGGCGCAGGCGTTGGGGCAGCCGTTGATGTTGATGCCGATCGGCTCGTCGAAGTCGGGCAGGCGGCGCTCGAGCTGGGTGATGAGGTCGCGGGCGTTGCCCTTGGTCTCGACGATCGCGAGCTTGCAGAACTCGATGCCGGTGCAGGCCATCGTGCCGCGGCGGAACACGCTGGGGCGCACCACCAGGTCGAGCGCGGCGAGTGCGGTCTCGAGCGCGTCGACGGCGTCGTCGGCGACGTCGAGGATGACGAGCTTCTGCGTCGTGGTGGCGCGGATGCGGCCCTGGCCGTACTGGTCGGCGAGGTCGGCGACGGCGCGCAGTGTCGTGCCGGTGAGCCGCCCGGCGCGCGGGGCGAAGCCGACCGCGTTGCGGCCGTCGCGCTGGCGGTGCACGCCGACGTGGTCGCGGCCCTCGGTGCGCGGAGGCGCGGGCGGCGGGCCGTCGGGCAGGGCCGCGGTGAGGTACTCCTTCTCCAGGGTGGTGCGCACCCATTCGGCGCCCATGTCCGCGACGAGGAACTTCAGCCGGGCGCGGGTACGCAGGCGGCGGTAGCCGTAGTCGCGGAACAGGGCGGCGACGCCGTGCCAGACCTCGGCGACCCGCTCCGGCGGCACGAACGCGCCGAGGCGGACCCCCAGGTGCGGGTTGGTCGACAGCCCGCCGCCGACCCACAGGTCGTAGCCCGCGCCGAGCTCCGGGTGGACCACACCGACGAACGCGACGTCGTTGATCTCGTGCAGGGTGCAGTGGTCGGCGCAGCCGGAGATCGCGGTCTTGAACTTGCGGGGCAGGTTCGCGAGCGTCGGGTCGCCGACGAAGCGGCGCACCACCTCGTCGATGACGTCGGTGCCGTCGATGACCTCGTCGCCGTCGACGCCGGCCAGCGGGCAACCGAGGATGACCCGGGGGGTGTCCCCGCAGGCCTCGGCGGTCGTCATGCCGGCGCCCTCGAGCGCACCCCAGATCGCGGGCACATCCTCGATGCGGATCCAGTGCAGCTGGATGTTCTGCCGGTCGGTGACGTCGGCGACGTCACGGCCGTAGCGGGTGGAGATGTCGGCGATGACCCGGAGCTGGTCCGCGGTCATCCGCCCGCCGTCCAGGCGCACCCGCTGCATGAAGTAGGAGTCGTCGAGCTCCTCGGGCTCCAGCACCGCCGTGCGCCCGCCCTCGATGCCCGGGCGGCGCTGCGTGTACAGACCCCACCAGCGGAACCGACCGCGCAGGTCCTGCGGGTCGATGCCGTCGAAACCGGTGTGCGGGTAGACGTTGAGGATGCGGTCGCGCACCTCGAGACCGCCTTGGTCCTTCTTCATCCGCTCGTTGGCGTTGAGCGGCTCGGTGTAGCCCAACGCCCACTGGCCCGCCCCCTTGGGACGGGACGGGCGCGCGGCGGATCGGGCCGGACGGGCAGGAGAAGACATGAGAGATCTCTCGACGCGCGGGGAAATGCGACACCGTCGACACGGCGCCGCACCAGAGGGGACGGCAGAGCGGGACGTCAGCGGGAGCGGCGACAGCCCGCGCTGGAGACACGCAGCAGGTCGACGTGCAGACGGGCGACGAGCATCGGCTCAATCACCAGGCACGCGGCTGCGGGAGACGGCGCTACCCCGCGCCGGGACGCGACGCCGACCGAACGGTCCGACGCTCGCGAGACCGGCGCCCCGAGGGAGAGGGCGCGCATGACCACGGCCCCATGTTTCCACAGAAGTTCGTTCGATGGGCGAGTTGTGAGCCCCATGACCTCGGCGCATGGCACACCGGCGCCGCAAACCACCACAGAACGGCCCACGCCGCCCGCGCGCTACGCCAAGTCTAGCGCACCGATGGGCAATATGGACAACCAGGCTGGGCGAGTACGCGTCAGGCCGGTCGGCGGGTGGCGCACAGGCGGCGCAGCTGGTCCACCAGCGGGCCGGTGGCCAGACCCTTCTCCAGCAGCGCGTCGGCGCCCAGAGCGAGCACCCGGTCGAGCAGCGCGTCCTCGGAGAATCCGGTGAAGATCACCACGACCGCGCGCGGCGCGATCCGCCGGATCCGTGGCAGCGCGCCGATGCCGTCAAGCACCGGCATCGCCAGATCGAGCAGGACCAGGTCCGGATCGGTGCGGACGACCTCGTCGATGGCCTCGACGCCATTGGCGGCCGCGCCGACGACGACGAAGTCCGGCTCGGTGCCGAGCAGGAGGCAGAGCAGGTCGCGCACGCCGTCCGCGTCGTCGACGACGACGACCCGGCGCGCCGGCGGCCCCGACGCGGCGACAGCGTCCCCGACGCCGTCACGCGCCATCCCTGCGGCCGGGCCAGCAGCTGGGACGACGGCTCCGTCCCACCCGAGCCCGACGGTGTGGGCGTCCACCGAACGGCCGGTATCCACCATTCTTTTGTACGCGCCCCGCCCGGCCCCGCGCATCGTCATTCAGGATGGTTTCCGGGGATGACCCAGGCCGGTCATGCCACTGATACCCGCAGATCGTGGCGAAGCGCCGCAGGCCCGACGGGACAGTCCGTTAGCCCCTCGCGTGAATTGGCCGCCGGGGGATCTACCGGGATTCCAGGAGTTTTCGGCGGTAGTTCGACGCCTCCCCTCCCGTTTCCCAACAAGAACCCAAGAAAGGAGGCATAATATCTCGGCAGGGACTCGGCTCGCAGTCGGACATCACGCCACTGCGTGATCAAGAAACTCCGATGAGCAATAGCCCACCACCCAGGCTGCCGCAAAGTCACAGAGAGTAATCAAAGCAACCGCTCGCGTATGGGACTTTTGGCCTCTAGTCTACAAGGGTGCACCATGGAGTAATCTGATCACTACCAGTGAATCCCTGCCGGCTCTCGAGCGGGCGCGAGAGGCGGCGCACCTCAGGCTGAGCCTCCCTCGGTGGGAGGCGACCTCTGCCATGCGGAAGGACGTCACAGATGCGGCAACGGAGCCGAGGCCGGCATGGCACGGCGACCGCCGAAGACCTGCTCCCTGCGGAGGTCCGGCGGCGTCGCTGTGAACGCGTTCTCTCTCGGGAGGAGCTTGCCCGGCGCACCGGTTACAGCCGCCAGTACATCGCCCAGCTGGAGCAGCCGAGCCGCGGCATCCCGTCCCGGCCGGTGATCGCGGCGGTCGACGCCGCGCTCGAGGCGGGCGGTGCCCTCATCGACCTGCGCGAGGCCGCCGTCGCGGCCCGGGCCGAGCGGCTGCGCCGGCGGCCCGACCCGGAGATCGAGTCCCGCCGCCGCGTCTCCGACCTGCTCGACCACCGCCGCTCCGACGGCGAGCTGGACTACCTCGACCGGCTTGTCGCCGACCTCATCGCGAAGGCGGACCGGCTCGACCCGGCCGACGTCACCGCCCGGGTGCTCGACCACCAGAGCGTCGTCGACAACCTGCTGCGCATGCCCCTGTTGCCGCACCAGCAGTTCCGCCTGTTCATGCTCGCCGGGCACCTGGCGGGCCTGCTCGCCATCTCACTGCTCGACGTCGACGAGCTGGCCGGCGCGAGCACCTGCTGCCTGGAGGCGGCGGTGTTCACCGAGCTCACCGGGCACGAGGGGCTACGTGCCTGGACGCTCGCGGTCAACGGCCTCATCGACGCGGCCGCCCGGCGAGCCTGCGCCACGCCCCCCGACCCGGCCACCCCGACCGCCCCGACGCGGGAGGGGCTCACCGGACCGGACGAGCGGATGATCGCCTCGCTGCTCGAGCAGTTCGGCGCGCCGGGTGCCGGTGCCGCCGGTCCCGAGCCGGCGGCGAGGCCCGCGGACGGACCGTCCATGCCCGTCCCCAGCGCCGCGGCCGACCCCGGCGTCCCCGAGGCGACGCCGCCGGTCGACGCCGACCCGGCCGCCGGTCACGAGCCCGCGGAGCCCTTCGAGCCGGCCGTCGCCGGACTCGACGGCGCCGCCTCGCTGGAGGAGTCCCTGACCGCGCCGGGTGGCCGGGCGACACCGCCCCGGCTCATCGCCCTGGTCAAGGGGCGCATCGCCCGGTTCGCCACCGCCGACACCCACCGTCCGGTGCCGCCGCCGGCGGGGCTGTCCCACGCGTTCCAGCCACCCGTCTGACGGTCGGCTCGCGACTGGCGGTCAGACGTCGGCGAACGTCATGGCGCGCAGCGGCGGCACGTCGCCGCGGCGCGCCGCCCGGGCCGCGAAGGCGCGGACACCGGCCTGCTGCCGCTCGCCGAGCCGGAAGTCCAGGGTCGTGAAGTAGCGGGCCAGTGTCGCCGGGTCGAACACCTCGAACCGGGCCGCGCGCGTCGCCACCTGGTCGACGTCGCCGAGGGCGAGGTCCAGCCCGGTGCGGAAGGCGTCATGGACCTCCTTGACGACGCCCGGATGTCGCTCGGCGAACGACCGCCGGGCGGCCCACACGGCGAAGACCATCGGCAGGCCGCTCCACTCCCGCCACGCGGCGCCCAGGTCGATCAGGCCGAGTGGATGATCCGTCCCACCACGCTCCGCCTCGTAGGTCGCCCGCAGCGCCACATCGCCGATGATCACGGCCGCGTCGGCCTCGCGCAGCATCAGCGGCAGGTCCGGCGGCATCGTCACGTAGGTGGGCGCGAGGCCGTGCAGCTCCTCCAGCAGCATCCGGGCGAGCAGCACGCTGGTGCGCGACGTCGACCCGAGCGCGACCGTGCGCACCTCGGCCAGCGGCACCGCCGCGCTCAGCACGACGGACAGCACCGGCCCGTCCGAGCCCACCGCGAGGTCGGGCAGAACGACCAGGTCGTCGGCGTGGCGCAGGTACTCGACCAGACTGATCGGGCCGATGTCGAGATCGCCGGCGACGAGCGCCTCGTTCAGTCGATCCGGGGTGTCCTTCGTCAGCTCGATGTCGAGCAGGGCGCCGGAGTGCACCAGGCCCCAGTACAGCGGCAGGCAGTTCAGGAACTGGATGTGGCCGACCCGGGGCCGGACCTCGCCGCTCAACTCCGCCCGCCGCGACGGTTCTCCATCACGTCGATCACCGCTCGCCGCTGCCGCAGCGCCAGTGGATAGCTGAGCAGCCCGCTGACCGCGAGCGCCAGCACGAACGCGAGCAGGCCGCCGAGGCCGAGCAGCAGCACGACCGCCAGCACCACGCCGAACAGCACCGCCCGGATGGCGAAGTACCGGGCGTTGATGCCGAGCAGACCCGGCCCGGAGCCACCGGGCTGACCGCCGGCACGCTTGCGCAACTCCATCAGGACCTCCGCTTCTTCGTCGGCACCCAGCCGAGTCGGCGCAGCACGGTCGGGAAGAACCCCAGGCCGAGGAAGACCACCAGCAGGCCCAGCAGGCTTGCCGCCCCGATCGGCAGCCCCGCCCAGTCCAGCACGACGTAGGCGAGCACGCCGGGGACGAGGATCACCAGGAAGGCGAGCACGAAGATCGAGCCGATGCCTGGTGCCCCGGGCGGTCGGGCCGGCCTCGGCATCGCCGGGGTGGGAGCGGGGGTGGGGTTCGGGGCGGGGGCCTCGTCGCTGGTCATCGGCGGTACCAACTCAGGCGTCGATCGAGGACGGGACCTCGCGACGGTCCGGATCGGGGCCGTCGTAGGCGCGGATCTCCCGGTAGCGGGTGTCGCGCTCGACCGGCCGGAAGCCGGCGTCGCGGATGATCGCGAGCAGGTCCTCGCGCGTCATGGTGGTCGGGGTGCCGAACCGGTCCGCGTCATGCGTGATCTTGTACTCCACCACGGAGCCGTCCAGATCGTCGGCGCCGAAGTTCAGCGCGAGCTGGGCCGTGGTCAGGCCGTGCATCACCCAGAAGCACTTGACGTGGTCGATGTTGTCGAACAGCAGGCGGGAGACGGCGAACGTCTTCAGCGCCTCGGCGCCGGTCGCCATCGGCTGGTTCATCAGCCGGTTACGCGGGTCGCCGGCGGCGTCGTGCTGGAAGCGCAGCGGGATGAACACCGCGAAGCCGCCCGTCTCGTCCTGCAGCTCACGCAGCCGCAGCACGTGATCGACCCGGTGGCGCGGCTCCTCGACGTGGCCGTAGAGCATGGTGCACGGGGTGCGCAGACCCTTGGCGTGGGCCAGGCGATGGATGCGCGACCAGTCCTCCCAGTGGGTCTCGTGGCCGACGATGTGCTGGCGGACGTCCCAGTCGAAGATCTCGGCCCCACCGCCGGTCAGCGAGTCGAGGCCGGCGTCGATGAGCTCGTCGAGGATCTCGTCGGCGGGCAGGCCGCTGATCTTCTCGAACCAGTGGATCTCGGTGGCGGTGAACGCCTTGAGGGCCACGCCGGGCAGGGCCTTGCGCAGCTCGCGCAGCGACCGCGGGTAGTACCGCCACGGCAGCGTGGGATGCAGGCCGTTGACGATGTGCAGCTCGGTGATGCCCGCCGGCTCCATCTCGCGGGCGAGGCGCACGGCCTCCTCGATGCGCATCGTGTAGGCGTCGGACTCGCCGGGCTTGCGCTGGAACGAGCAGTAGGCACAGGACGCCGAGCAGACGTTGGTGAGGTTGAGATGGCGGTTGACGTTGAAGAACGTGCGGTCGCCGTTCTTGCGGGTGCGGACCTCGTGGGCCAGGCCGCCGAGCCAGACGAGATCGTCGCTGGCGTACAGCGCCTCGCCGTCGGCGCGGCTGAGCCGCTCACCCGCCGTGACCTTGGCCTCTATCTCCCTTTTCAGCCCAGCATCCATAGCTTCCAGCGTAGCCCGCCGGCCCGTCGGGACCGGCCTGGCCGGCCGGGCAGACCGGTCACAGCCGCCCGGCCGCGGGTCACGCCGCCCCCGAGCTCAGTCGGCGTCGTCGTCCGGGTGGGAGGCGCGGCGCGCGGCCCGGCGCTGCATCCGCCCGAGCGGCCAGGTCAGCAGGCCGGCGACGACGAACCCGAGGAGCACGGCGAGCAGCAGGTTCACCCCGACCAGGGCGAGCACCACCGTGATCACCACGAGGACGGCCAGCCGGACGAGGAAGTACGGCAGCTGCGCCCGCAGGTCGACGTCCTGCTGCGCCGGGGCCTCCCGGCGGGCGGGCCCCGACGGACGCCCGCGCCCCGGCTGCCCCGACCGCCCCGCCGCGCCGCTGCCCGTTCCGGCCGGCTTCGATCGGCCCGCCCCGCGCGCCCGGTCCTTCGGCGCCCCGCGCCCCCCATTCGCCATCGCCGTCCTCGATCCCCAGCTCATGGCCCCGCGCCGGAGCCTTCCACCGACACTCTGCCTGGCCGAGGGCCGCCTCGGCCAGAGGAGACCGGCCATGGGCGTTCAGCGCGGGCGCCGCGCGGCGCCGAGGTCGCCGGTCCAGCGGCGATACAGGGCGTGCTGGACGCCGGCCGCGTCCAGCACCCGGCCGGCGACGAAGTCGACCAGGTCGGCGGCGTCCCGCGCCCCGGCGTAGAACCCCGGGCTCGCCGCCGCCACCACGGCACCGGCGTCGTGCAGGGTGAGCATGTGCCGCAGGGTCGCCCCGGTGTACGGCATCTCCCGGGGGACGACGACGAGGGGCCGCCGTTCCTTGAGGGTCACGTCCGCGCATCGTTGGAGCAGGTCCTTGGACAGGCCGAGCGCGATCCCGGCCAGGGAGGCGGTGCTCGCCGGGACGACGATCATGCCCCTGGTCGGGTAGGAGCCGCTGCTCGGCGGGGCGGCGAGGTTCCCGGGCGCGTGCACCGCGACGAGCCCGCGCACGGCGCCGGCGGACACGGCGCCGGCGGGAACAGCGTCGGCGGGAACAGCGTCGGCAGACACGGCGTCGGCGGGCACAGCCGCGCCGGCCTCGGGGCCGCCGTACGGGGCGGCGAGCCATGTGGCCAGGGACGGCGCCCAGTCGGCGTCGTGCCAGGCGATGCCCGTCTCGTCGAGCAGCGTGAGCCGCGCGGCCCGGGACAACACCAGGTCCACCGGCAGCCCGGCGGCGAGCAGGCCACGCAGCACCGCGGCCGCGTAGGGCGTCCCGCTGGCGCCGCTGACCCCGACGACCCACGGCACCCGCGGCGCCGGGGCGCCGGTCGCGCGCTGCGTCACCGCGAGTCGCCGTCCTGGCTGCGGGCTCAGGCGGACAGGCCGCGGCTGAGCAGGTCGGCGAGGGCGAAGACGAACAGGGCGATGCCGACGAAGCCGTTCGCGGTGAGGAAAGCGCGGTTGACCCGGGACAGGTCCTTCGGCGAGACGATGGCGTGCTCGTAGCAGAAGGCGGCCGCCGTCACCGCGAGCCCGGCCCACCACCAGGCGCCCGTGTCCTGCATCAGCCCGTAGGTGACGAACAGCGCGAAGGTGACGACGTGGGTGGCGGTCGAGCCGATCAGGGCGCCGCGCACCCCGAAGCGGGCCGGCACCGACCGCACGCCGATCCGCCGGTCGACGTCGGCGTCCTGGCAGGCGTAGATGAGGTCGAACCCGCCGATCCAGCTGCCGACCGCGAGGCCGAGCACGAACGCCGCCCACGACCAGTGGCCGGTCACCGCGATCCAGGCGCCCACGGGGGCGACGGCCTGGGCGATGCCGAGCACGGCGTGCGGGAAGTCGGTGAAGCGTTTGGCGTACGGGTAGACGACCAGCGGCGCGACGGCGATCGGGGCGAGGGCGAGGCACAGCCACGACAGCGCGGCGGCGGCGGCGAGGAAGACGGCCAGCGCCATGGTCGAGCCGACCACGGCGGCGCGCACGGACACCGCGCCGGTGACGAGCTCGCGCCGCGCCGTGCGCGGGTTGCGGGCGTCGATGGCCCGGTCGATGATCCGGTTCGCGGCCATCGCGAACGTCCGGGCGGCGACCATGGCGACGGTGACGAGGGCGAGATCCGCCCAGTGCACCGAACGCGACACCTCGAAGCACGCGGCGAGCGCCGCGATGTACGCGAACGGCAGCGCGAACACCGAGTGCTCGATGACGACGAGCCGCAGGAAGGCCCGCACATGCCCGAGATCGTGCTGCTGCGGGCCACCGGAACCGCGACCTGGGGCCGTGGCGCCGCCGGACGGGCCGGGCAGGAACGCGGCGTCGCTCATCGGACCGGCCCCGCGAGGCGTGCCGGGGCAGTCAGACGGCTCGGGCCAGTCATAGGCCGTACTCCTTCCAGCGGCGGGTGACCTGGGCGCGGACGGCGTCGTCCATGACGATCTCCTCGGGCCAGCCGCCGTCGCGTCGGTAGCCCTCGGTCGGCAGCTTGCGGGTCGCGTCCACGCCGACCTTGCCACCCCAGAACTGCTCGTACGAGGCGTGGTCGAGATGGTCGACCGGGCCGATCGTGGTGAGTAGGTCGTGGGCGTAGTCCACGTTGCCGAACGCGCGCCAGGCGACCTCGGCGTAGTCGTGGACGTCACAGTCGGCGTCGACGACGACGATCAGCTTGGACAGCGACAGCAGGCCCGCCCCCCAGATCGCGTTCATCACCTTCTGCGCGTGCTTCGGGTAGCGCTTGTCGATCGAGACGAGGCAGCAGTTGTGGAAGACGCCGGCCTCGGGCAGGTCGTAGTCGACGATCTCCGGGATCATCATCCGGATCAGCGGGCGGAAGATGCGCTCGGTGGCCTTGCCCATCGGGCCGTCCTCCTGCGGCGGGCGGCCGACGACGATCGTCTGGAAGACCGGGTCGCGGCGCATCGTCATGACGTCGACGTGCAGCGCCGGGAACGGCTCGACGGGCGTGTAGAAGCCGGTGTGGTCGCCGAAGGGGCCCTCCGGGCGGCGCTCGCCCGGCTCCAGCCAGCCCTCCAGCACGATCTGCGCGTTCGCCGGCACCCGCAGCGGGACGCTCACGCAGTCGACCATCTCGACCCGCTCGCCGCGCAGGTAGCCGGCGAACAGGTACTCGTCGATGTCGGCGGGCAGCGGTGCGGAGGCGGCGTAGGTCACCACCGGGTCACAGCCGAACGCGATCGCCACGGGCAGCCGCTCGCCGCGGCGCTCGGCCACCGCGTGGTGGGCGTTGGAGTCCTTGTGGATCTGCCAGTGCATGCCGACGGTACGCGCGTCGTGCCGCTGCAGGCGGTACATGCCGAGGTTGCGGGCCCCCGTCTCGGGGTGACGGGTGTGGGTGAGGCCGAGGTTCAGGAACGCCCCGCCGTCGCTGGGCCAGGCGTGCACGCCGGGCAGCCGGAACAGGTCAACGTCCGAACCCTTGAGCACGACGTCCTGGCAGGGCGCGGTGCGCACCCGCCGCGGCGGGATCGCGGTCAGCGAGGCCGCCTTGCCCAGCGCGTCACGCAGACCGGACAGGCCGGTCGGCAGCTCCGGGCGCAGCAGCGCGGCGAGCCGCTCGCCGACCTCGTCGAGGCGCTCGACGCCGAGGGCGGCGGCCATCCTGGCCTCGGTGCCGAACAGGTTGATGGCCAGCGGCATGTCGGCGCCGCGCGGGTTCTCGAACAGCAGCGCCGGCCCGCGCTCGCGCACCACCCTCGTCACGATCTCGGTGACCTCCAGGTGGGGGTCGACCGGCGCCGACACCCGGCGCAGCTGGCGGTGCCGTTCGAGGTGCGCGAGGAACGCGTTGAGATCCGCCCAGGCCATGGCTCCATCCTGGCAGCCGCGGCGCACGGCCGTCCGACCTCCCACCCCGCGTCCGCCGGGCGCATCCCGGGACCGCCATGGGCGCGAGCGTGACGCGTCAGACCCGCGGTCGGCAGGCGGACAGGTGGACCGGCCGGACGCGGCCCCGGGGCGGAGGGCACACTAGGGATACACGGGCCGGCCATCTCCACGACACGTGCGCCCTCCGGGGAGGGCGCCGCACGCTCGTCTGACCCGTTCGGTGATGCCGCCGACATCGTCGGCGATGTCGCGGAGGGCCGGGAGTAGATACCCGCGGGCCGATGTTCATTCCTGACATGTCGAGCCGGATGTAGTCGATCAAGGAGCGGGAAGGAGCGACCAGCCGGTGCTGGGCCTCGCGCTGACGTTTGTGATCATCGGTGTTTGGGCGTACGCGATCATCGATGTGTTCGGGACACCGCCCGACGAGGTACGGGCCGTGTCCAAGCCGATCTGGATCGTGGCCGTGCTGCTCTTCTGGGTGTTCGGGGCGGCCGCCTGGTTCCTGTTCGGCCGACCCCGGGCAAGCGGGTACGGTCCGCGGTCGCCGCGGCGGCCGATCTCCGACCATCCGGCATTCGGCCAGCGGTCGACCTGGGACATCGACCGGCGCGAGGCGGGGCTGGGACGCCCCGGTTCGCGCATGGGCACCCGCCGCCAGGTCGCCCGGCCGACGGGCCCGGACGACGACCCGGAGTTCCTGCGTGAGCTCGCCGACCGTATTCGCGGCGGCGAGGCCGAACCGCCCTCGCCCTCCCGGGGCTGACACCACACGGCACCTGGCCGACCGCCGCCCCAGCGGACCGGTGTTCGCCGGGATGGGCGGGCCCGGCCGAGGCGGTGCACGGGAACGGCGTTGGGTGCCACATTCACATGGCATCATGCCCGTTTCGTCCGGTTGAAAGTGGCAGACCGCCGCTCTCCCACGCACGCGGCCGGGGATGGTCCACAGCCGTGGGTGGACCGCTCAGCTGCCGGCGGGTGTACGCGCGGTCAGTGGAGTGCGGACCGGGGTTCGGCGCGGCGGCCAGGCCGCGGCGCGGCGATGGTCGCGACCTGGCGGCGGTCGGGTGGCGGCGGAGAGTGGTGTGAGCCGGCGGCCGGGTCTTTCGTCAGACGCCGGCGTAGGAGTGCAGGCCGGTGATGACGAGGTTGACCAGGTAGTAGTCGACGAACAGGGCCGTGAAGGCGACCAGCGAGATGGCCGCGGCCCGCCGCCCTCGCCAGCCGGCGGTGGCGCGGGCGTGCAGGTAGGCCGCGTAGCAGACCCAGGTGATGAACGACCAGGTCTCCTTCGGGTCCCAGCCCCAGTAGCGGCCCCAGGCCGCCTCGGCCCAGATCGCCCCGGCGATGATCGCGAAGGTCCAGATCGGGAACGCGAAGGCGATGACCCGGTAGGTCAGCGCGTCGAGCGCCGCCGAGGACGGCAGCCGCATCACGATCCCGCCGCGGTTCTGCATCGCCCGGCTCGCCTCGGCCCGCCCGGCCGCCACCTCGGCGAGACGGTTCTCCCAGCGCTCCTTCAGCAGGAACAGCAGGGTGGTCACCGCGGAGACGAGAAACACCCCGCTGGAGACGATCGCGCCGACCACGTGGATCTTCAGCCAGTACGAGTTCAGCGCCGGCACGAGCGGGCCGGGCGCCACGTAGAGGACCGTGCCGGCGAAGCCGAGGTAGAGCACGACCGGCACCATCACGAACACGCCGAGCCAGCGGACGTTGTGCCGGGTCAGCAGCCCGAGGAACGTCGTGACCGCGATCAGGCAGATCATCGACGAGTACTCGTACATGTTGCCCCACGGCACCCGGTCCGCCGCGATGCCGCGGGTGACGACCGACGACAGGTGCAGCGCCCAACCGAGAACCGTGAGGATCACCGCGACCCGCCCGACCCAGCGGGCACGGACCGGCACCTGGACGTCACCGTCGTTGCCACCGGCGAGACTGTGCGCGGCCCGGTCCCGCTGGCGGACCGCCTCGATCTCCCGGGCCCGGGCCGCGGCGAGCGCCGACGCGTCCGGGTCGGCCACGGCGTCGCCACCGAGCGCCTCGGACGCCGCCGCCCCGCCGACACCGACGAGCACCGCCGGCTGGTCGGCCCCCACCCGGGCGGCGGGTACCTCGGCCGCGGCGGCGTCCGCGTCAGTGGCCTGCGCCGCCGCGCCGCGCGTGCCGAGCCGGCTGAACGCGAACTCGGCGGCGTACCCCAGCATGGCCGCGGCGTACACCGCCATCCCGCTGCCGAACAGATGATCGGACAGGCTTGACACGCCCTCGTTGACCGCCATCAGTGCTCCCGTTCGCTTTCCCTCGACGCGGCGCCATCTGCTGCGGCAGCACGCGGCTGTGTCCCGCGCGGCGCCGTCGCGGCGCCGCCGTCCTCCGTGCCCGTCACGTCCGTTGCCGTCGACGGGCCCGCGCCGACGGGCACCGTGGCGTCGCGGACGAGGGTGGTGAGCTGGCCGAGTTCGGCCGCGAAGCCGTCTCCGTGCGACCGCGACAGCCCACCGATCTCGACCGTGGACCCGCCCCCCGCGGCCGGTGTGGCCCGCACCCACACCCGGCGCCGGCGCACCCGCAGGCTGGCGATCAGCCCGAGGATGATCAGCACCGAGAACAGCAGCGCCTCGCCCTTGAACGGGTCGGACTTGACCTGGAAGGTGGCGAACTCGGCGACGCCGTCCGCCTCCAGACTCATCCCGGCGGGCAGGCCGGTCAGCGTGCGCTGGCCTGGGTTGTCCAGGGCGAGCACCTGCGCGGTGCGGCCCGCCCCGGCCGGGCCGCTCAGGGTGAGCTGGCGCATGTCCTTGGTGTTGACCGTGTAGACGTTCTGCGGGATGCCCTCGTCCACATGCAGGTTGCCGACGAATCCAGTGATCGTCAGGCCCGGCGCGCGGGCCGCGGGGTAGATCGACACGTAGCCGTGGGTCGGGTCCAGCCGGGTCGTCGGTGTGAACACGCCGCTGAAGGCGAGCTGCTGGGGAACCCGCTGCGCGCCGAGCGGCGGCAGGCCGGCGTCGGGGATCTTGACCGTGCAGGTCGAGGTGAACATGCCGTCACGTGGGGTACACGGCACGTTGCCCTGCCAGACGGTGCGGCCCCGGGCGTCACGCAGGACGAAGTGCGGCGCGTAGCCGTGCCCGATCAGGTAGACCTTCGTGTCGCCGAGGACCAGCGGATGGTTGACCCGGACGGTCGCCTGCCGGGTCGGCGTGTCCAGGTCGGGCGCGTAGGTCACGTCGGCGCGGAAGTCCGCGGGCTCGCCGTTCGGCTCGTACGTCGCCGCGAACCGGTCCAGCGTCAGCGAGAACGGGCGCAGCTTCGCGGTGTTGACGAGTTTACCGCCGGTGAACTGGTCGTAGCTGATGAGCGTGTTGGCGAACCCGTCGCCGGTGACGACCAGGGTGGTGCCCGAGTAGCCGAACCAGGAACCGAAGCCGACCGCGGCGAGCAGGCCAACGAGGGCGACGTGGAACACCAGGTTGCCGGTCTCGCGCAGGTAGCCCTTCTCCGCGGCGACGGAGTGGTCGGGGGTCCCGTCGGGCCGGCGGGCGTCCGTGGCGGTGGCGCTGGCGCGGAAGCGACGTCCGCGCAGGGCGGTGCGGGCGGCGGCCGTGGCCTCGGCGGGCGGCAGCGGGCTCTCCCACGCGCTGCCCCCGGGCAGGCGGCCGGGCCGGGCCGGCGCCTTCGGCGGGGCGGTGAACAGCGCTCGGGCGTGCCAGCGGATCCGCGACGACAGGCAGCCGATCAGCGAGATGAACAGCAGCAGGTAGATCGCCGCGAACCACGGCGCGGCGAACACGTCGAAGCCGGAGAGGCGGTCCAGCAGCGGGCCGACCGTCTGATGGTCGCTGAGGTACTGCTCCACCCGCATCGGGTTGATGTTGCGCTGGGGCAGCAGCGAACCCGGCACCGCCGCCAGGGCCAGCAGGAACAGCAGCAGCAGCGCGGTGCGCATGCTGGTGAGCTGGCGCCAGGAGCGGATCGCGAGCGCGAGCGCCGGATTCCGGCCGAGCCCGCTGGCCGACGCCCCCCCGCTCCCACGCGCGCCACCGCCGGCGTGCCCGTCCGGCAGGCGCCGGGAGGCGGCCGGATCGGGATCGAACCCGACACTCGCGCCGTCCGCCTGCTCGGCACCGCCGGGGGCGTCGGCATCGACGGGCGCGTCGACGTCGGCGGGCGGATCTACGTCGGCTGGCGGATCGGCGTCGAGGGACGTGGTCGAGGACTGGGTGGAGGAGGTCACAGCGGCGTCTCCGAGAAGCCGGGGGCGTAGGGCCGCAGGTAGGTGATCAGCTCGGCCCACTCCCCGGTGAGTTGAAGCACGCCGACGGCGACAAGCATCACCCCGCCGGCGAGGGTCAGGGCGCGCGCGTGCCGCCGCAGCAGGCGCAGGGCCCCGACGGCACGCCGGAAGGCGAGCCCGACGACGAGGAACGGCAGCCCGAGCCCGAGGCAGTACGCCGCCGACAGGAACGCCCCCCGCTCGGCCGTCGCGCTCGTCACCGCGAGCCCCTGCACGGCCGACAGCGTCGGCCCGAGGCAGGGCGTCCAGCCGAGGCCGAACAGCATGCCGAGGACGGGCGCGCCGAGCAGCCCGGGGCGTGGCATCCGGTGAATGCGCCACTCGCGGTTCGCCCAGGACATCCGGGAGAACACACCCGCGAACGCGAGGCCCATCGCGATCGTGAACGCCCCGAGAACCTGGCCAACGCCAACCGGATGGCGATTCAGGCTCCGGCCCAGCCCGCCGAAGGCGGCGCCATAGGAGACGAACACCAGGGTGAAGCCCAGCACGAACAGCCCGGTGCCGGCCGCGACCCGGCCGCCCACCCACAGCCGGCGCAGCCGCGCCGTCACCCCGCCGCGATCCCCGCCAGCGCTCGACGCGGGCCGCGATGCGCCGCCGTCGCCCGACCCGCCGTCGCCCACCGCCAAGCCAGCGCAATCCGCTGTGACGGAGCTGTCCGTCATGGAAACGGTGGCCATGGCGCCGGCCGAGACGGACGCGCCGGCCAGGGCGGGTGCCCCGGCCAGGGCCGACGTGGCCGACGTTCCGGTCAGGGGGGTGGCGTCGAGCCCGGCGGACGGGTCGAGGGCCGTCAGAGGCTCACCGCGGCGCTGCCGGTCCTCGAGTTCCTCGCCGGACAGGCCGGTGACGAAGGTGAGGTAGCCGGGGACGAGCGGCAGCACGCACGGCGACAGGAACGACAGCAGCCCGGCGGCCGCGGCGACCGGTGCCGCGAGCAGCACCGGCCCGTCGGTGATGAGGCCGACCGCGCTCACTGTGCGCGCCCCGCCCGGGCCGCGCGCCGCCCCCGACCGCTCACGCCTCGGCCCGCAGCCTGGCGAGCACGGGAGTGAGGTCCTCGGGCAGGACGCCGCCGGTGAAGCGGGCGGCGATGCGGCCGTCGGGGTCGAGCACGAAGGTCGACGGCAGGCCCGGCGCGACCGGCCAGCCGGCGGCAAGGGTACCCAGCTTGTCGATGATGCTCGGATAGGGCGTGCCGAAGTCGCGGGCGAACGCCTTGGCGCTGGCCGGGGAGTCCTTCTCGTTGACGCCGAGGAACGCGACGCTCGGGTTCTGCTTCGCGAGCGTCGCGAGGCCCGGTGTCTCCGCCCGGCAGGGTGCGCACCACGAGGCCCAGAAGTTGACGACGACGACCTTGCCGCGGAACGACGTGACGCTCAGCGGCGCGCCGTCGAGGTTCTTGCCGGACAGCTCCGGCGCCGCGTGCCGCCGGTCGGCCGGGACGAAGTCCTGCCCGGCCCGCTGCTGCACGAAGCCGTAGCCGTCACCGCCGGTGGCGCTGGCCGTGTTGCCGCTGGTCGAGCAGGCCGCCAGCACACCGGCCAGGGTGACCGCCAGCGCGGCGCCCGTCAGCCGCCGCCACCGCCGAGCCCACGGTTGGCGGCGCGCGCTCCCGTCACCGGCCACGCCGCATCGCGGCGTGGCCAACCTGTCACCCGACATGGACCGCCGTCGCTCCTCTGCCACGCGAACCAGTATGTGCCCCGCACCTTCCGCATCCGGAACCCGTCTACGACCAACTGTAGAACTCACCTCAGCGTAGGCGGCGATGCCGGCCGGCGCGCGTGGGGTTCACCACTGACCACACGGCCGGGCCGCGCGTCACCGAGGTCGGAAGGGGTGGAGCTGGAACCGGGCGATGGTCTGGACCGTGTCTTGCGCCCAATGGGCCGCGGCCCGGGCCCGCAGGTCGGCGGGCGTCCGGTGGTGGCCGGTCGGGCCCATCAGGGCCAGGTCGACGGCCTCGTCGACGCTCAGGGACAGCGGGACGTCCAGGCATTCGACGGCGTCGGCGGTGAACCGGCCCGTCATCCGCTCGTCCAGCCGGTCGGCCTTGCCGGCCTGCATCCCGACGAGACCGAGCGGTCCGCGCAGCTCGCCGAGGTGGCCCGGTGCCGGCGTGACGATGAGCAGCTGCCCGCCGGGGCGCAGCACCCGGCGCATCTCGTCCGGGTGGCGGGGGGCGAAGACGTCGAGGAGCACGCCGACCGACCCGTCGCGGACCGGCCAGGCCCCCGCCGCGTCGAAGGCGACCGCCCCGATCCGCGGGTGTGCCCGGGCGGCGCGGCGCAGCGCGGGCGGCGACACGTCGGCCGCGACACCGAGCGCGTCCGCCGGCAGCGCCGCGAGCACCCCGGCCAGGTGGTGGCCGGTGCCCGCGCCGATCTCCAGCAGCACCGGGACGGTGCCCGGCGCCTCGCCCGCGCGGGCCCCCGCGGCGAGTTCGCCGAGGCGGGCGGTCAGCGGCCGGTAGTGCCCGGCGCCGAGGAACGCCTCCCGGGCGGCGACCATCTCCGCGGTATCGCCGGTGACCCGCCGGGCCCGCCCGCCGCGCAGGCTCAGGTAGCCGCCGCGGCCGACGTCGAACCCGTGCCCGGCCGGACAGCGCACCCCGCCGGCGCCGCCCGCACCGGCGCCGTCCGCACCGGCCGGGACGAGCGCGCCGGCGCACACCGGGCAGCGCAGGACCGGCAGGATCGCCGCGAGCCCCGCGCCCGGCTCGGCCGTCACGCCGGCCCGCCCGCACGGACGGGCCGGTCAGGCACCCACGGAGCCGGGGGTGTTCCCCGTCGGGCCGGCCGGCTCGGCGTACTCGACGCCGACGAGGCGGTCGCCCTCGTACACCGCCGTGGTGACGCTCGCGAGGCCGCACTGGCGCCGGTCGGGCCGGTGCCACAGCCGCTGACCCTCGAGGGCGCGCCGCGCGGTCCACACCGGCAGCTGGTGGCTGACGAGGACGACGTGCCGGCCGGGGTGGGTGTCGCGCCACTCCTCGGCGGCGGCGAGCATCCGCCCGGCGATCTCGGTGTAGGGCTCGCCCCAGGACGGCCGGAGCGGGTTGGCCAGCAGCCGCCACATCCGCGGACGGGCGAGGGCCGCGGGCCCGGCCTCGAACGTGTGCCCCTCGAAGGCGTTGCGGCTCTCGATGAGCCGGGGGTCGACCTGGACGGGCAGGTTGTGGGCGGCGGCGATCGGCGCGGCGGTCTGCTGGGCGCGGTCCAGCGGGCTCGCGACCACGGCGGCGACGTCGAGCCCGGCGAGGTACTCGGCGGTGACCTTGGCCTGGCGGTGGCCGTTCTCGGACAGCCCGAACCCGGGCAGCCGCCCGTAGAGGATCTTGTCGGGATTGAACACCTCGCCGTGGCGGACGAGGTGCACCCGCGTCTGCCGGCCGGCCGGGACGGCGGTCATGACCGGCCGCCGGCGGCGACGGGGGCCGGCTCGGGCACGGCCGCGGCGGCGCGGGCGGCGGCCGGGGCGGCGGCGGCGATGCGTTCCATCACCGCGTCGTCGTGCGCGGCGGAGACGAACCACGCCTCGAACGCCGACGGCGGCAGGTAGATGCCCGCGTCGAGCATGCTGTGGAAGAAGGCCGCGTACCGGGCGGTGTTCTGCGCCTGCGCGCCGGCGTAGTCGACGACGGCGGCGGCGTCGGTGAAGAAGAAGCTGAACAGGGAGCCGGCGTTGCTGGGCAGGTGGGCGACGCCCTGCTCGGTCAGCGCCGTCGAGACGATGCCCGCGACGTCGGCGGCGCGGGCGTCGACGGCGTTGTAGACGTCGTCGGTACAGGCCCGCAGGGTGGCCAGGCCCGCGGCGACGGCGATCGGGTTCCCCGACAGTGTCCCGGCCTGGTAGACCGGGCCGGCGGGCGCCAGCCGCGACATCACGTCGGCCCGGCCGCCGAACGCTGCCGCGGGCAGCCCACCACCCATCACCTTGCCGAAGGTGAACAGGTCGGGCGACCAGTCCTCGAGCGCCCCCTCGATGCCCCACCAGCCGGCGCGGGAGATCCGGAACCCGGTCATCACCTCGTCGAGGATGAGCAGCGCCCCGTGGATGTCACACAGCCGCCGCAGCCCCGCGTTGAAGCCCGGCAGCGGCGGGACGACGCCCATGTTCGCCGCCGCCGCCTCGGTGATGACGGCGGCGATCGACTCGCCCCGCTCGGCGAAGACGGCCTCTACCAGCGCGAGGTCGTTGTAGGGCAGCACGATCGTGTCGGCGGTCGCCGCGCCGGTCACCCCGGGGGTGTCCGGCAGGCCGAGGGTCGCCACGCCGGAGCCGGCGGCGGCGAGCAGGGCGTCGACGTGGCCGTGGTAGCAGCCGGCGAACTTGATGATCGTCGAGCGGCCGGTGAAGCCGCGGGCCAGGCGCACCGCGCTCATCGTCGCCTCGGTGCCCGAGTTGACCAGCCGGACCTTCTCGACCGGCCCGATCCGGTCGACGATCAGCTCGGCGAGCTCGACCTCGCCGGGCGTCGGCGTGCCGAAGCTGGTGCCGGCGGACACCGCCCGCCCCACCGCCTCGACGACCGCCGGATGAGCGTGGCCGAGGATCATCGGACCCCAGGAGCAGACCAGGTCGACGTAGGTGCGACCGTCCGCGTCCGTCAGGTACGGGCCATCGCCGGACACCATGAAGCGCGGGCTGCCGCCGACCGCCCGGAATGCCCGGACCGGGGAGTTGACCCCGCCGGGTACGACACGCTCGGCGCGCCGGAACAGCTCCTCGGAGGCCGGCGCGACGGAGGGAACCACCATGCCCACGATCCTCGCAGGTCGGCCTGACATCTCGCGCCCCGCGTGGGGGTGCGCACACCCGTCGCGTCCCCGCGCCGAGGTGGAGGCCGCCGGTGGACGGGGGTCTGCCCCGGCCGCCCACCGGCGGCGGCCTGTGCGCCGCGCCCCTCACCCCGACGCGCGGCCCGGGTAGCCCGGTCGGACCGGTCTCGATCGGGACGCGGGCCGCCTTCCGCGATTGTCGGTCCCGGGCCGTCGACCGGTCACCGAGGTCACGACTGCGGCGATGCCGGGCTCGACGGTGGGATGACCGCGAACCGCGCGAAGGCGGGGGATGGCTGGCGTTGCCCTGATAGTGCCCGGTGTGCAGGCCACACGCCGGGCCGCGGGCGGCTGATCAATAGGCGAGCCTGGCCTAGGCGCGGACAGGGAGGCGCCGATTTCCCCCGTGTGCAGCGCGGTTTCTCCGTGCGCGCCGGCCGGACGGCCCGCCCGGGCGTGACCACTCTCACGGCGACCGCGATGGCCCGGCCAGGTGTCTCCCCGCCCAGGTATACCCGGCCAGCCCGGAGAATCCTCGCGATCACGCCTTGACGCCACACACTTCTCTCCGGATACTCGGCTGCGAGTAATTGGGGTCCGAATAGGCCGGCCTCGCCGACGCAGCCGGAAGGCGGTGGGCCGTGGGGCGTCGCAAGGTGTCGAACCCGCTCGCGCTGGCTGTCCTCGCCCTGCTCAACGAGCGGCCGATGCATCCCTACGAGATGTCCTCCACGCTGCGTGAACGGCACAAGGAAGAGAGCATCAAGCTCAACTACGGCTCGCTCTACACCGTGGTGGAGGCGCTGGTCCGCGCCGGGTTCATCGTGGCGGCGCGCACCGTGCGCGACGGCCGGCGCCCCGAGCGGACCATCTACGAGCTCACCGAGCCCGGCCGCGTCGAGCTGTACGACTGGATGGCCGAGCTCGTCGGCACGCCGGCGAAGGAGTACACCCGCTTCGACGCGGCGCTGTCACTACTGCCTGTGCTGGCCCCGGGCGACGCCGTCCGGCTGCTGGCCGACCGCCGGCTGCGGCTCACGGCGGAGGTCGAGGCAGGTCACGCGGCCCGGACGCTGGCCGAGCGTGAGGGGCTGCCCCGGCTGTTCGCGCTGGAGCACGAGTACCAGGCGGCGCTGCGGCAGGCGGAACTCGACTACGTCGAGCGGCTGCTCGCCGAGATCAGCGCCCGGACCCTCGACGGCATCGAGCTGTGGGAGCTCTTCCACGCCGACCCGGACGATCCCGAGGCGAGCCGCGACGCCGTCACGGCGGTCCAGCGCGAGCTCGCCCGCGGGCGGTGGGCCGGGATGCGCGCCATCCTGCTCCGGGAGATGGGCGCTCACGTGCCCGGCGGGCACCCCCGGCCGGGCGCCGGGAGCTGCCCGCCGGCGACCCGAAGCCCGAGCGATCCACACCGACCGGAGGACCCGAGATGACGTGACCGCACCGGTCTCCCGGGCGGGTGTTGGCGCACCCGACCGGGAGACCGGCACTCAGCAGGCACCAGGCCGACGAGGGCCCGACACCCCAACGCACCGTCGACGATCCGGGAGGCGCTGTCCGCCGATCCCGACTGGGTGGCCGCCGGCTGGCGGCTCGGGGCTCTGGCGGCGCTCGCCGTCCTCGCCGCGAGCCTCGCGGCAGGCGCGTTCCGCTCCTACCAGCGGTCGCTCTGAGCCACGGTATCCCGCGTCCCCGGCAGGCCGGCCCTCACCGCACGGTGGGGGCCGGCTCGCCGGCGGCGGCCGGGGCTTCGCCGCGCTGGTGTGACCTGGGCAGCAGGAGCAGGGCGACCACGCCCGCCGCCGCCATCAGCGACACCGGCAGCACGAGCGTGTGGCGGAACGCCGTGACCACGCCGTCGACGATCGCGGGGCTGACGGTCTCGGGCAGATCGGCGCCGGTGTCGAGGCCGGCGTGGCTCGACAGGGTGGTGGCGAGCAGCACCGAGGTGAGCGCTGTGCCGACGGAGACGGCCACCTGGTTGGCGATCGTGAGCAGCGTGCTGCCAGACGGCGTGTCCTCGTCGGGCAGGTGACGCAGCGCCGTCGTGATCGTCGGCATGATCGTCGAGCCGGTGCCGACGCCGGTCACGGCCATCGAGGTGAGCAGCTGCCAGTACGGCGTGTGCGCGTCGAGCAGGAGCAGGGTGGTCAGCATGCCGCCGGCCGCCACCACGATCCCGAACCCGACGACCCGGCCCGGCGGCACCCGGTCCACCAGCCTGCTCGCCACCTGCAGCGAGATCCCCGTCGTCAGCGCCTGCGGGATGGCGAGCATCCCGGTCGCCGCCGGGCTCAGCCCGCGCGCGAGCTGCCAGTACAGCGGCAGGATGAACATCGAGCCGAAGTAGGCGGCGACGAACAGGGCGAGCGTCGCCGTCCCGGTCGCGACCGCCCGCTGCCCCAGCAACCGCACCCGCACCAGTGGCCGGCCGACTCCCCCGCCGGCCCGCTCCTCCGCACCACCGCCGTCGCGGGCACCGCCGTCTCCGGCGCGGTCGTCGCGCAGCGCGCGCAGCACGAACGCCGCGCACAGGGCGAGCCCGACCAGGGCCGGGACCAGCACGGACGCGGCGGCCAACGTGCCGATCCGGCCGCTCTCCGACAGCCCGTACACGAACGCCGCCAGCCCCGGCCCGATCATCAGGAGCCCGGCGACGTCCAGCCGCCCGCGCCCCGCCGGCCCGGCCGCGGCCGGAGCGTCCCCCGGCAGCAGCCGCCAGGCCAGCGGCACCGCCACCAGCGCGACCGGCACGTTGATCAGGAAGATCCACCGCCAGGAGGACTCGACGAGCCAGCCCCCCAGCGTCGGCCCCGCCAGCGGCCCGACCAGCACCGGCAGCCCCAGCGCGCCCATCGCCCGCCCGCGCAGCCGCGGCGGCGCCGCTCGCAGCGTGATCGTCATCGCGACCGGGTTGACGAGCCCACCGCCGAGGCCCTGCAGTGCCCGGAACGCGATGAGCGATCCGATGTCCCAGGCCAGCCCCGCCAGCAGCGACCCGAGCCCGAACAGCGCCAGGGCGAGGACGTAGACGCGCCGCGCGCCGAGCCGCCCGACCAGCCACGCCCCGACGGGCACGACGACCGCCAGCGCGAGGGTGTACGCGGTAGTCACCCACTGGATCACCGAAAGCGGCGCGTGCAGGTCCCGCGACAGGCTCCGGATCGCCACGTTGGTGACGGTCACGTCGAGCACGACCATGAGCCCGCCGAGCACCAGCACACCCAGCGTCAGCCGCACCCGCCGATCCAGCCGGGCCGGACCGGTCACGGAGCCGTCCATCGCCGTTCTCCTCGTCTCGATGACGCCGATGGACCTCTCGGCGGGCCCGCTCGCCAGCCTGCAACCTGATGTCGACTTCAGGTCAAGCGCCCGTTACCGACCGGGCGTGCGGGCCTGTCGCGACGGCCCGCGCCAGGGTGATCAGGCCGCGGGACGCGGGCACGCGTAGGATCCTCCTGTGTCGACGACACGGGTCACCGCCGATGCGGCGAGCCGCCGGATGATGATGCGCATGCCATCCGGCCTTTTCCGCGCGTCCTGACAAGACCACCGATGAGGCCCCGACGGAGCCTCGCGGGCGGGGCGACGGCCGGGGCGGAAGGATCCGAAGCCGATGGGTCGCTACGCCGTCATGACGGCCATCCCGTATGTCAACGGCAAGCCGCACGTGGGGCACGCGCTGGAGCTCGTCGAGACGGACGCCTACGCCCGGCACCTGCGGGCGCGGGGTGACGAGGTCCGCTTCCAGACCGGCACCGACGACAACGCGCTGAAGAACGTCCAGGGCGCCGAGGCGGAGGGGATCACGCCGGCGGAGTACGTCGAGCGGGTGGCCGCCCGGTTCGTCTCGCTGCGCGAGCCGCTGGCTCTCTCCTTCGACGACTTCATCAAGACCAGCACCGACCCCCGGCACCGTCCGGGGGTGGAGAAGCTGTGGAACGCCTGCGCCGAGCGCGGCGACTTCTACCGCAAGAGCTACGCCGGCCTGTACTGCGTCGGCTGCGAGCTCTTCTACACCGAGGACGAGCTCGTGGGCGGCCGCTGTCCGGAGCATGGCACCGTTCCCGAGCTGGTCGAGGAGAGCAACTGGTTCTTCCGGCTCAGCCGCTACCAGGAGCAGCTGCACGAGCTGATCTCGACGGATCGGCTGCGCATCGAGCCCGCGACCCGCAAGCGGGAGGTGCTCTCGTTCATCGAGGCGGGCCTGGAGGACTTCAGCGCGTCGCGGAGCATGAGCCGGGCGCGCGGCTGGGGCATCCCGGTTCCCGGCGACCCCGACCAGGTCATCTATGTCTGGTTCGACGCGCTGGGCAACTACATCACCGCGCCCGGCTACGGCACGGACGACGAGACGTTCCAGTACTGGTGGAACGACGCCGACGAGCGCGTGCACGTCATCGGCAAGGGCATCATCCGCTTCCACGCCGTGTACTGGCCGGCGATGCTGCTCTCGGCCGGGGTGCGGCTGCCCGACACCATCTTCGTGCACGAGTACCTGACCGCGGACGGCATGAAGATCTCCAAGTCGGCGGGCAACGCGCAGGATCCGGCGGACATCGTCGCCGCGTTCAACTCGGACGCGCTGCGCTGGTGGATGCTGCGCGACGTCGCCCGCAACGGCGACACCGACTACACCGACGAGCGGCTGCTCACCCGGGCGAACGAGGATCTCGCGAACAACATCGGCAACCTGGTCAACCGGACGGTGTCGATGGTCGGGCGCTACCGGGACGGGGTGATCCCGCCGGTCGCGGCGGACAACCCCGGGGCCGCGGCGCTGCGGGCCGTGCGTGACCGGGCGACGGAGGCGATCGACGCGGCGTTCATCGCGTTCGACTTCCGCCGCGCCGCCGAGGTGATCACGTCGATCGGCGACGAGGGCAACCGCTACGTCGAGGCGGCCCGCCCGTGGGAGCTCGCCAAGGGGGAGCGCAAGGAAGGCGCGGACCTGGCGGCCCTCGACGCCGTCCTCGCGGAGCTGGTCGCCACCTGTCGGGAGCTGGCGACGCACCTGGCGCCTTTCCTGCCGGATGCGGCGCCCCGGATCGCCGCGCAGTGCGGCGACGGCGGCCCCCGCGTCGCGGCGCCGACGCCGGTGTTCCCCCGGTTGGAGCCGCCCGCGGCCTGAGCCCCCGGTTGTCGGCCGGCCCGCGGTGCGGCCGGCCGACGACCGTTCACGACTGGTTCACCCCCGTGGACCGGCAGACTCGGCTCAGCGGCTGGCGGCTCAGGGGCTCCGGGTGAGGACCGCCGGCCGGCTGGCCGCCAGCGTCGCCGGCAGCGGCGAGGCCGCTGACACCGTGGCGCCGAACCGGCGCAGCCGCAGGCTGTTCGTCACCACGAACACCGAGCTGAACGCCATCGCCGCACCCGCGATCATCGGGTTGAGCAACCCGGCGGCCGCCAGCGGCAGGGCCGCGAGGTTGTAGGCGAAGGCCCAGAACAGGTTCCCGCGGATCGTGCGCAGGGTGGCCCGGGACAGCCGGATGGCGTCGGCGGCGAGGCGCGGATCGGCGTTGACCAGGGTGAGGTCGGAGGCCTCGATCGCGGCGTCGGTTCCCCCGCCCATCGCCAGGCCCAGATCGGCCTGGGCGAGCGCGGCGGCGTCGTTGACCCCGTCGCCGATCATCGCCACGGCCCTGCCCTCGCCCTGCAGCCGGCGGACGGTCGCGACCTTGTCCTCGGGCAGCACCTCGGCGATCACGTCGTCGGGGGCGATACCGACCTCGGCGGCCACCGCCCGGGCGACGGCGGCGGAGTCACCGGTGAGCAGCATCGGGTGCAGCCCCAGCCGACGCAGGTCGGCGACCGCGGCGGCGGCGGTGGGGCGAACCGTGTCGGCGACGCTGACCAGGCCGCGCGCGGTGCCGTCCCAGCCGACCACGACGGCGGTGCGCCCCAGCGCACGCTCGGCGGCGAGGGCCTCGACGAGCGGGCCGGGCAGGTCGGCGAACAGCCGCTCGCGGCCGACGAGCACCGCGCGACCCTCGACGGTGCCACGCACACCGAGCCCGGCGTCGCCGGCGAAGTCCGCCACCGGCGGCAGCGGCGACCCGGCGACCCGTGCGGCCTGCGCGGCCTGCGCGGCCTGCGCGATCGCCCGCCCGATGGGATGTTCGCTGGCGTCCTCCGCCGCGCCGGCGATCCGCAGCACCTCGTCGGCGCTCTCCCCCGGCGCCGGGCGCACGGCGGCGACCCGCATCCGCCCAGTGGTCACCGTGCCGGTCTTGTCGAGCAGCACGGTCTGGACCCGGCGGGTCGACTCCAGGATCTCCGGCCCTCGGATGAGGATGCCGAGCTGTGCGCCACGCCCGGTGCCGACGAGCAGCGCCGTCGGCGTGGCCAGTCCCAGGGCGCACGGGCAGGCGATGATCAGCACCGCCACCGCCGCGGTGAAGGCGTCCGTCGCCGGCCGCCCGCTCAGCAGCCATCCGCCCAGGGTGAGCAGCGCCGCGACCATGACCACGGGAACGAAGACCGCGGAGATCCGGTCGGCCAGCCGCTGCACCCGCGCCTTGCCGCTCTGCGCCTGTTCGACGAGCTGGGCGATCCGGGCCAGCTGGGTGTCGGTGCCGACCCGGGTGGCCCGCACGACGAGCCGCCCGCCGGCGTTGACGGTCGCGCCGATGACCGCGTCGCCGGGACCGACCTCGACCGGCACCGACTCGCCCGTGACCATGCTCGCGTCCACCGCGGAGATCCCGTCGAGCACGATCCCGTCGGTGGCGATCCTCTCGCCCGGCCGGACGACGAACTCGTCGCCGATGCGCAGCTCGTCGATCGGGACCCGCACCTCGACCGTCGGCGCGATCCGGGTCTCGGCACCGCCGGCACCGCCGGCACCGTTCGCCCCGTCGACGGCACCGGCCGGCCGGCGCACCGTGACCTCGCTCGCGCCCAGGTGCAGCAACGCCCGCAGCGCGGCGCCCGAGCGCCGCCGCGCCCGCAGCTCCAGATACCGCCCGGTGAGCAGGAACACCGTCACTCCGGCGGCGACCTCCAGGTAGATCTCGGCGGCGCCACCACCGCTGGCCGGCTCACCGCCGCCCATGGTCATGCCGCTCATTCCGCCACCGCCGCCGGTACCGGTACCGGTGCCGACGTCCGTGAGGCCACCGGTCAGGGAGAAGGAGTGGCGCAGCCCCGGCTCGCCGGCCCCGCCGAGGAACAGCGCGTAGAGCGACCAGCCGAAGGCGGCGAGCGTGCCGAGGGAGACAAGCGTGTCCATCGTCGCCGCGCCGTGCCGCGCGCCGCGCGCGGCGGCGGCATGGAACGGCCAGCCACCCCAGGCGACCACCGGGATCGTCAGGCCCAGGCTCACCCACTGCCAGTAGTCGAACTGCCAGCCCGGCACCATCGCCAGCAGGATCACGGGCACGGCCAGCACCGCCGACACGACGAGCCGGCGGCGCATCGCCCGCAGATCAGCGCCGTGCTCCTCGGAGCCGTCGAGGTCGGCCCGGTGGTCCTCGGCGCTGTCGGCCGCGGCGGCCGGCTTCTCGTTCTCCTCCGGTGCCGCGCCCGCAGGAGGCGATCCGGCACGGCGGGACGCGGTGTACCCGGCCGCGTGCACGGTCCTGATCAGATCGTCCACCGTCACCGGCGGGGCCGCCTCCGAGCCCGGGGCATTGAGGGTGACGGTGGCCTTCTCGGTGGCATAGTTCACCGTCGCGCAGACGCCGTCGAGGCGGTTGAGCTTGCGCTCCACCCGCGCCGCACAGGACGAGCAGGTCATCCCGCCGATCGCGAGCTCGACCCGGGCTGGCTCGGCTGACTGGGCGGCTGCCATGATCCCTCCTTGCCCTTCTGATCCCGGCGGTCGGCCCTCGCGGCGCCCGCCGTACGCCTCAGATGCGCCCGACGAGCTCGTACCCCGCCTCGGTCACGGCCGCGCGCACCTCGCCGTCCTCGATCGGGCGCCCGCTCACCACCGTGACCCGGTTGCCCGCCAGGTCGACCGTCACGCTCGACACCTCCGGCAGCCTCTCCAGCTCCTCGGTCACCGACTGGGCGCAGTGCCCGCAGGTCATGCCCGTCACGGTGTAGGCGGTCGTGGTCATCACGGTCCTCATCTCGTCAGCCACGGTCATTCGGGTCGGACTCGACATCCGACACTGCGGACAATACCCCTCCCCCGTATGGTCAACAACTACCCCCAGGGGGTAGCAGCCAGGGAGCGGCGAGCCTCACTCCGAGCAGCGTGGGCACCTGGTCCGCCAGCCAACCCCCCGCGCGCTCGCCCGTAACACCCCCCAGCGCGGCCCACCAACCTTCGACCACCGCGCCCGCGCTCCGCATATCGACCAAATGCCACATATACGCCAGGCGCGAGGCGACCGACCACCATCGAGCCAGCACGACAGCGCCGCCGACGCCGGCGTCCCGCCACCAGCCGAACGCCAACCCGCGCCAACCATCATACCGAACATGTGTTCGACATTCGGCACGTGCGGCGCCGAGCCGCGGGGGAGCTCGCGACCCTCCCGGCCGCCTTCGTCAGGACGTACCCACCCCCGCGCGCCCACCCGTCGCCCCCGCCTTGGACCCTGATCGTCGACGGTGTCAGCCTCGGCCAGAAGACCGAGGAAGGGGCCGACTTCCCACGAGTGGGAAGCGCGTGCGGGGGACAGCGGCACCGTGTCGCGAACTCGCGGCTCCCCGTCCGTTTTGCCCGTATTATGCGACACGGGCCTCCGCGACGTTGCCATAACGCTGCCACGACCGACCGCGACCGCGACGATCACTACTCGAGACGCGACCGAATGTCAGCTCATGGCCTTGACCGCCCGGCGGAGCCGGGCGAACCACTGGGGACGTGGCGATCGGCCGCCCAGTGTCAGGCGCGCGCCGAGGGGTGGGTCAGCGCTCGGCGGTGAGCCGGCGTGCGGCCTCGACGGCCCAGTAGGTGAGGATGATGTCCGCGCCGGCGCGGGCGATCGCGGTGAGTGTCTCCGTGATGGCGCGCTCGCGGTCGATCCAGCCGGCGGCCGCGGCCGCCTCGACCATGGCGTACTCGCCGGAGACCTGGTAGGCGGCGACGGGCACGTCCACGGCGTCGGCCACGGCACGCAGCACGTCGAGGTAGGCGAGCGCCGGCTTGACCATCACGGCGTCGGCGCCCTCGGCCAGGTCGAGGGCGACCTCGCGCAGCGCCTCGCCGACCGTGCGCGCCGGGTCCTGCTGATAGCCGGCGCGGTCACCGAACCGCGGCGCGCACTGCGCCGCCTCGCGGAACGGGCCGTAGAACGCGGAGGCGTACTTCGCCGAGTACGCCAGGATCGGCAGGTCGGTGAAGCCCGCGCCGTCCAGGGCGGCCCGGATGGCACCCACCTGGCCGTCCATCATCCCGCTGGGCGCGACGACCTCGGCGCCGGCACGGGCCTGGGCCACCGCGATGGAGGCGTAGCGGGCGAGGGTGGCGTCGTTGTCGACCTCGCCGGCCTCGGTGAGCAGGCCGCAGTGCCCGTGGTCGGTGTACTCGTCCAGGCACAGGTCGCTCATCAGCACGATGTCGCCACCCACCTCGGTGACGAGGTCGGACAGCGCGAGCTGGACGATCCCGGCCGGGTCGTCGGCCGCGGAGCCGCGCGCGTCCTTCTCCGCCGGCACGCCGAACAGGATCAGCCCGCCCACGCCCGCCTCGACCGCCTCCACGGCGGCCTTCAGCAGCGACGAGCGGGTGTGCTGGACGACGCCCGGCATCGACGAGATGGGGACCGGCTGGTCCACTCCCTCCCGGACGAACAGCGGAAGGACGAGATCAGCCGGGCGCATCCGGACTCCGGAGACCAGCCTGCGCAGGGCCGGCGAACGCCGCAGGCGGCGAGGCCGCGTGCTCGGATACCCGGCGGTCAGACCTGGCACACCGTTCAACGGTCTCGCACCTCCCGACGACGACCTACCGGACAGACCCCAGGCTCAGCGCCGCGAGCCGCGGCGAGGCTTGGGCAACCGGGCCGCCAGCGGCCCGATCTTGCCGAGCTCCTCGCGATGCTCGGCGGCGAACTCGGCCAGCGCGCCCACCAGGGCGGGAATCGACGCCTCCGGAGCCTGCACGTCGACCCGCAGCCCGAGCTCCTGCGCGGTCGCCGCGGTGGCCGGGCCGATGACGGCGATCACCGTGGTCTCATGCGGCTTGCCGGCGATGCCGACCAGGTTGCGCACGGTCGAGGACGAGGTGAACACGACGGCGTCGACCCGCCCGCCCTTGAGCGCCTCACGGATCGGCGCGGGCGGCGGCGCGGCGCGCACGGTGCGGTAGGCGGTGACGTCATCAACCTGCCAGCCGCGTTCCTTCAGGCCGGCGACGAGCGTCTCGGTCGCGATGTCGGCCCGCGGCAGCAGGACGCGGTCCAGCAGGTCGAGGGACTCGTCGAAGTCGGGCCAGTCCTCCAGCAGGCCCTCGCTGGACTGCTGGCCGGAGGGCAGCAGGTCGGGGCGGATCCCGAAGGTCCGCAGCGCGTCCGCGGTCGCCTCACCGATCGCCGCCACCTTGACCCCGGCGAACGCACGAGCGTCCAGGCTGCGCTCCTCGACCTTCTCCTGCACGGCCTTCACCGCGTTCACCGACGTGAAGACGACCCACTGGTAGCGGCCGGAGACCAGCCCGGTGATCGCACGCTCCATCGGAGCGGCGGTGCGCGGCGGCTCGACGGCGATGGTCGGCACCTCCAGCGGGCTCGCGCCGTGCGCACGCAGCAGATCGGAGAGGATCGCCGCCTGCTCCTTGGTCCGCGGCACCAGAACGGTCCAGCCGAACAGGGCGCGGGTCTCCCACCAGGACAGCTTCGACCGGCTGGCGACCACCGGCCCGATCGCGAGCACGACCTGGGTGATGGGCGTGGGCGTGGCGCCCAGCAGCGGAGCGACATCGGCCTCGACCCGGTCCAGCGTCGAGGTGATCGTGCGCTGGTCGGTCGTCGTGCCGTCCACGGTCACCGCGATCGGCGTGTCGCCCGGCCGGCCGTGCTCGACCAGGGCGGCCGCGACCTTGCCCGTCTCGTTCGGGGCGGCGGTGACGACGAGGGTGCCCGGCGTCTGCGCGAGCGAGGCCCAGTCCACGTCCCCGGGCGAGGTCGGCGCGGCGCCGAAGCCGCCGAAGCCCGGACTGCCGAGACCGAGCGGCGAACCGAAGCCGCCGCCCAGGCCGACGCCGAGGCCACCGCCCAGACCGGACATCGGCCGTGAACCGAGCCTGCCTGCGCCGAACGCGGGCCCCGTCAGCGGGCCGACCGGCTCGCCGACCCCGAACGGCGACGGGGCGGGCAGCGAACCCGACGAGGAGAAGACACCGGACGTGGTCGCGAAGGTGATCGGCGAGCCGGGCGCGACGCCCGCGTAGGTGGCGACCGCCGCGCCGGTGAGGATCCCCGGGACGACCCGGTAGGGAATGCGGGCCTTCGCGAGCGCCTGGGCGTCGGCGGCTCCGATCCGGGTCAGCCACGGATCCGACGCGTAGAGCCGGACCACCTTGTCCCCGGCACGGGCCCGGCTGACCACCGCGGCCGTCGCCGCCTCGGCGTCCCGGACCGGCTTCGACGCCTCCAGATCACCGATCCGCAGCACCTCGGCGGAGAGGTTCTCCACCACGGCGGGTGCGACATCGGGGTCGGCGACCACCAGGTCGGCGGCGGCCAGGGTCTCCACCGCGAGGACGGTCAGCAGACCCGGGTCACGGGGGCCGGCACCGACCAGGGCAACCGGGGAGACGGGCTTCTTCGTGCGTCGGGTGGCCATGCTCAGCGAGTTCCCATCAGCGAGTGTGCTCCGGCGGACAGCAGGTCGTCCGCGAGGCGCCGCCCGAGCGCCTCCGGGTCGACGGCGGACCCGGTCACGTCCCGCCGGAGGACGGTGCTGCCATCCGGCGCGGCCACGACCGCCCGCAGGCGCAGTCGACCCGCGGGGGACGCATCACCGGCCGGTGCCACAGGGCCGGCGTCCGTCGAAGGCGCTGGCGCTGGCGCTGGCACTGCCAGGGCGCCGACCGGGGCGGTGCATCCGGCCTCGATCCTGGCGAGGAACGCGCGTTCCGCTCTCACCGCGACGGACGACGATGCGTCATCGAGCACAAACCGTAGCAGCTCGGCAAGGTCGCTATCGAAGGAGTGACCATGATCTGGCCACGTTTGGCCACCGGCTCGTCCCACATCCGGACCCTCGGCGGCTCCGATCAGCGCCCGGGCAGGTCCGGCCACGGGAAGATCCGGCCCGCCGAGGCACTCGACGGCCAGCGCTCCCTGGCCCGGCGAGGGCAGCATGATCTCGGGCTCGAGAATCTCGGTGACGGCGTCGAGGCGGTCCAGGCGTGCCAGTCCCGCATAGGCCAGGACGACGGCGTCGACCTCGCCGTCGATCGCCTTCTTCAGCCGGGTGTCGACGTTGCCGCGGATCGCGACGACGTCGAGGCCGAGGCCGAGGGCACGCAGCTGCGCGGCGCGGCGCGGCGATCCGGTCGCCACCCGCGCGCCGGGCCCGAGCTCGCCGAGGCGCCGGCCACTGGGCGAGACGAGCACGTCCCGGCTGTCCTCCCGGGTCGGCACGGCAGCGAGGACCAGGCCGGCCGGCGTCGCCGTCGGCAGATCCTTCAGCGAGTGGACGGCGAGATCGATCTCGTCCGCCGCCAGTGCGTGGCGCAGGGCACTGACGAAGACACCGGTGCCACCGATCTGGCTGATGTGCGCCGATGAGCGATCACCTTCGGTCACGATGGGGATCAGGTCCACGTCGCAGCCGACCTCCTGCCGCAACCGCGCGGCGATCATGCCGGACTGCGCCATCGCGAGCGCCGAGCGCCGTGTCCCCAACCGCAGGCGGCGTCCAGCATACCGAGCGCGCAGCACCGCGCCCCGCTCTGCCGGATCCGTGTCGGTCATCCTCGGGTCCATCCACGTCACGAACGCTCCACAAGATCAAGATCGGGCGCGGACACCACGGCGGGCACCTCGCGCGGTAGATCGAACAGTTCACGCAGCGCCTCGGCGTACGAGTCGCCTCCGGGCGCGCCGGCCAGCTGCTGGACGCGCACGGTCGGGGCGTGCAACAGCTTGTCGACGACGCGGCGGACCGCGCCCTCCACCAGATCCCACTCCCGATCGTCCAGGTCAGGCATGCGGGCGCGCAACCTGGCGAGCTCGCCGTGCACGACCGCGTCGGCATGGGCACGCAGCGCCACCACCGTCGGCGCCACCCGCCCCGCCCGGCGCCGGTCGAGGAAGCTCGCGACCTCCGCGGCGACGAGCGAGCGCACCGCCTCGACATCGTGCGCGACCTGCGCGCCGTCCAGCGCGACGCGCAGCGCCTCCAGGTCGATGAGGCTCACCCCGGGCAGGTCCCGCACGGCCGGGTCGATGTCGTGCGGCAACGCCAGGTCCAGGAAGACCAGGGGGCGTCCGCCGCGACCGGGCAGCGCGGCGGCGACCGCGTCGTGGTCGACGACGAGGCCGGCCGCACCGGTGGAGGTGATCACCAGATCGGCCATGGTGATCTCGTGCGGCAGGTCGGTGAGCCCGACGACCCGCCCGCCGTGCATCTCGGCCACCCGGGCCGCCCGCGCCGGCGTCCGGTTCGCGATCACGACCTCGGCCGCCCCGGCACGCCGGACGGTCTGCGCCGCCAGCGACCCGACCGCCCCGGCACCGACGAGCAGCACCCGGGCGCCGGCCAGCGGCGGCGCCTCGACCGGCGCCACCGGCTCGGGCCCGGTCCCGAGCCCGCTCGTGGCGGCCCCGGGAGCGGCCACCGGCGCGGCCGGCGCCTCACCGAGGATCCCGAGGCTCGCGGCGGCCAGCTGGACTCCCACGGCGACGATGGACGCACCGGCGGCATCGATCGACGTCTCCGAGTGCGCCCGCTTACCGACCCGCAGCGCCGCCTGGAACAGCGCGGACAGCCCGCCACCGGCGACGCCGGCGTCCTGGCTGGCGCGGAAGGCGCCGCGCACCTGCCCGAGGATCTGCGACTCCCCGACGAGCATGGAGTCGAGCCCGCAGACGACCGAGAACAGGTGGCCGACCGCCCGTGCGTCATGGTGGACGTACAGGTGCGCCGCGAGATCGGCGAGATCGATGCCGCAGATGCGGCTGATCTGATCGGAGATGTCCGCCACGCCCCCGTGGAAGGTCTCGGCCTCCGCGTAGATCTCGGTGCGGTTGCAGGTGGAGAGCACGACCGCCTCGGCGACGTGCGCCGCCGCCACCAGGTCGTGCAGGACCTTCGGGGTATCGGCCGGGGAGACCGACGCGCGTTCCAGCAACGACGTCGACGCGGTCCGGTGGTTGAGCCCCACCACCAGGAGGCTCATACGATCTCTCCTCCCGTCATCCCCGGTCCGACCTGACGAACCGCCGGTGCCGGCCGTGTCTGTCCGGCTTGACGAGTCACCCGCTTGACCCCATCCGTCTCAGTCCTCACCCTGTCCGACCTCAGCACCGCCCCAGCCACCCCTCCGGGCCCGCGCGCCTCGGCGGATCCGCGCGCCTCGGCGGGCCTCGTCCCCGTCGCCCTCTCCTGCGCGCCGGGTGTGCCCGAGCCGTCCGGACCGAGCACGCCCGGCGGGCGGTCGGTCGCGGGCAGCGGCGGCACCGGCCCCGCGTCGCTCGCCGGCGCGGCCGCCGGCCGGCGCGGGGCGCGCCCGACCGGTGAGGACGCCCGCACCGGCATGGCCCGGGCGGGCCAGGAGCCACGGGGCGCCACCCCGTCCGAACCACCACGCTCGGCAGGTACGGCCCGGGCGGGCTCCGACTCGGGCGGCTGGGCGGGACGCTTGCGCGCCTCGTGGAACGACAGGATCTGAAGTTCGACGGCGAGGTCGACCTTACGCACGTCCACCCCTTCCGGCACGGAAAGCACCGTGGGGGCGAAGTTGAGGATGCTTGTGACCCCCGCGGCCACCAACCGCTCACACACCAGCTGCGCCGCGGCAGCCGGGGTGCAGATCACCCCGATCGTGACGGCACACTCGGCGATGACCTGCTCCAGCTCGTCCACAGGCCGCACGATCACGTCGCCGACCCGCTCGCCGACCCGGTTCGGATCCGCGTCGACCAGAGCCACGATACGGAAACCCCGGGCGTGGAAGCCCCCGTAGCCGGCCAGAGCATGACCAAGGTTGCCCACCCCGACAAGCACCACCGAGCGGTCCTCGGTCAGGCCGAGCCGCGCCGCGATGCAGTCGAGCAGCACGTCCACCTCGTAGCCGACCCCGCGCGTGCCGTAGGTGCCGAGGTACGACAGGTCCTTGCGGACCTTCGCGGAATTGACCCCGGCAGCCGTGGCGAGGGTGTCCGAGGACACCGTGTGAACCCCACTCTCCGCCAGTGCGGTCAGCACCCGCAGATACAGCGGGAGCCGCGCCACCGTCGCCTCGGGCACGCTTTCCCGGGCGGAGGCCGCCGCGTCACCGCGGGTGCGTCGCCTGATCACCGCGGGGCGACGCCGTGGCTGGCTCATCCGCGGCTCCGATCTCTGGGCGCGCGTCACCGCTGCGCGGGCGCGCGACTCCACCCGCAGTCGTGGGCCCGAATCCGTGGCCCAGCCGACCTTCTGGATCCCGGGTTCGGCATCACAAGTCGGCTGTCGTCGGGCAGTGTACGACTTCGTGAAGGGATTCACGAAGTGCGCGGGAAGCCTCCCGGCACGAATCAGCCGGCGCCCGAGGGACGCAGCGACCACCGGCCGCCGGCCAGGGCACGGCGCAGCCGCTCCTCCTCGACCCGCCAGTAACCGTGCTCGCGTCCGTCCACCAGGATGACCGGCACCCGGTCGCCGTACTCGTCGGCCAGTTCGGCATCGCCGTCGACGTCCATCTCGCGCCATCCGACCCGCTCCCGCTCCGAAACCCGCACGATCGCCGCGCGCGCGTCGTCACACAGGTGGCAACCCACCCGGGTGATCAGCGTGATGCGCGCGGCACCGGCGGAGGCCGCCGGCCCAGGCCCGTCGTCGTCCATCTCACGATGGTAAGTCCGGCACGTGGCGGTACCGGTCGCCCGAGCGTGGCCGCCGGCCGGCACCGCCGCGATCTCTGACTGCCGCGCGTGCGCGATGCGGCTACACTCAGCTACCCGAGCCCTCACTCACCCCGGGCCCGCGGGCCCGTCCTGTCGCGACTCATCCTTCGGAGTCCGGGCTGTGACCGACTGCACGCTCGCCGATCTCGCCGCCGGCCTCGCCGCCGCGCGACGCGGTCCGCGGCGCCCATCGCGGGTATGGCGGGCGCCGGTCGTGCCGTTGCTGCCGGGCCGTCCGGCATCCCGTCACGTCCGGCATCCTCGGCGATTCCGCCATCCACGGTGATGTCGGCGCGTCCACTCACAGTTCCGGCGCCCCCCGGCACGACCGCCGGCCAACCCCCGGCGCCGCCCGCGAGGGCCGAGGTGCTCGCGGCCCGGCCGACCGCCGTCGCGTCCCGTCCCGTGGCGTCGGCGACCGTCGTCGAGCCCGCCGGCGCGCCCGGCGCCGGCCCGACGACGCCGGGCGGCCGTACGCGGCCACTCCGGCCGGCCGGCTCCAGCTCCGACGAGGGCACGGTGGACGGTGCCCGGCTGCCGGGCACCGCCGCGCCCGCCGGCCTGACCGGCCTGACCGACGCGACCGACCCGACCGGCGCGGCCACTGGCCACGACCCGGAGCGGGTCGCGCTCGTCGCCCGTGCCCGCCAGGGCGACGCGGACGCGTTCGGCCTGCTCTACGACCACTACGCCGGCCTGGTCTTTCGGTACGCGCAGTACCGCCTGGACGACCCGGCGGCCGCCGAGGACGTCGTCAGCGAGACGTTCCTGCGGGCGTTCCGGACAATCGGCGCGTTCCGCTGGCAGGGCCGCGACATCGGCGCCTGGTTCATCACCATCGCGCGCAATCTCATGGTCGACCAGGCCCGCTCCGCCCGCCGGCGCTTCGAGATCCCGACCGCGGACATCCTCGCCGCCGCCGACGGGGCCACCACCCACGCCGTCCCCAGCCCCGAGGAGTCCATTCTCACCGGGCTCACCCACCGCGCACTGCTGGACGCCATGCACCGGCTGCGCCCGGAGCAGCGGGAGTGCGTCGCCCTGCGCTTCCTCGAAGGCCTGTCGGTGCGGGAGACCGCGCTTGCGATGGAACGCAACGAGGGGGCCGTCCGGGCGCTGCAGCTGCGCGCCCTGCGCTCTCTGGCCCGCATCCTGCCGGCCGCCGGGCCGAGCTGATCCGCCCCGCTCGATGCGGCGATCCTGCGGATCACGCCGAGATCACATGACCATTGTTGCGAGGTCGGCACTTTTGCGCGGTCACATCTGAGCTGCCTGCGGCCGTGGGACCGGAGGGCACCGTAGTCTGGCGGCGTGCCGAGGAACAGCGGTGCGGATCCCGCCCCACCGGGATGGTGATGGCACGCGGGCAGCGGCCCGTATCCCATCGCATCGCCGAGCGCATGGAGATGACTGATGAGGGTGCGACGCAGAGGTGTGGCCGAGACCAGGCAGGCTGCTGCCGAGGCGGCGGCGATCGCCGCGCTCAAGGTCGCCGCCGAGGAGGTCCCCCGACCCCCGCTCGACGAGTCGACCGCCGCGTTCTTCGACGTCGACAACACGATGATGGCCGGCGCCTCGATCTTCTACTTCGCCCGGGGCCTCGCCGCGCGGGACTTCTTCGACTCCCGTGACCTCCTGCGCTTCGCCATGCAGCACGTCACCTACCGGCTGCGCGGCCACGAGAACCCCGACGGCATGCGCGACGCGCGGGAGACCGCCCTCGCGTTCGTCGCCGGCCGGTCGGTCGCCGAGATCGTCCGCTACGGCGAGGAGATCTACGACGAGCGGATGGCCGAGCAGATCTACTCCGGCGCCCGCGCCCTCGCCCAGCAGCACCTCGACGCCGGCCAGCGGGTGTGGCTGGTGACCGCGACTCCGGTGGAGCTCGCCTCCGTCATCGCGCGGCGCCTCGGGCTCACCGGCTCGCTCGGCACCGTCAGCGAGGTCAGCGACGGCACCTACACCGGCCGGCTGGTCGGCGGCCTGCTGCACGGGCAGGCCAAGGCCGAGGCCGTGCAGGCACTCGCCGGCAGGGAAGGGCTGGACCTGTCCCGCTGCTGGGCCTACTCCGACTCGATCAACGACCTGCCGATGCTCTCTCTGGTCGGCCACCCGGTCGCGATCAACCCGGATCCCGGTCTCAAGGCTGTCGCCCGCGAGCGGGACTGGCCGATCAAGGACTTCCGCACCGCCCGCCGAGCGGTCCGCGTCGGCATCCCGGCCGCCGCCGGCGCCGGCGCGCTCGCGGGCGGCGTCGCCGCCGGCATGGCCCTGCGCCGCCGCGTCGCCAGCGTCTGACGTCCCGCGCCGCTAGAAGAACACCGAGCGGCGCTGCATCAGGAGGCTGTAGAGGGTGTGCTGGATGGTCTCGCGGATGCTGTCGGTGAGTTCGAAGACCAGCAGCGGGTCGTCGGCGGCCTCGGCGGGATAGGTGTCGGTGGGCACCGGTTCGCCGAACTCGATGATCCACTTCGAGGGCAGCGGGATCAGGCCGAGTAGGCCCAGCCACGGGAACGTCGGGGTGATCGGCACATACGGCAGGCCGAGCAGGCGGGCCAGCGTCTTCGCGTTGCCGATCATCGGGTAGATCTCCTCGGCGCCGACGATCGTGCAGGGGATGATCGGCACGCCGGTGCGCAGCGCGGAGGAGACGAAGCCGCCTCGGCCGAACCGCTGCAGGGTGTAACGCTCACTGAACGGCTTGCCGACCCCCTTGAACCCCTCCGGCCACACACCCACCAGGTGACCCGCGTTCAGCAGTCGCTCGGCGTCGGGCTGGCAGGCGAGCGTGTTGCCGATCTTGCGGGCGAGCGGGGCGAGGAACGGCACGGCGAACACCAGGTCCGCGGCGAGCATCCGCAGGTTGCGATGGGCGGGATGGTGGTCGAGGATCGCCGTCGCCATCATCAGCGCGTCCATCGGCAGGGTGCCGGAGTGGTTGGCGACGACGAGCGCCCCGCCGGTGTCGGGGATGTTCTCCAGGCCCCGCGTCTCGACCCGGAAGTAGTCCTTGTACAGCGGCCGCAGCAGCGGGGCGATCACGTGCTCGGTCAGGTCCGCGTCGAAGCCGTGCTCGTCGACGACGTAGTCGCCGGTGATGCGCCGGCGCAGGAAGGCTAGCGCCCCGGCGAGGGCGGCCTCCAGGTCGCCCGCGGCCCGCGGGGACGCTCCGGACCGCTCGGCCTCGTCGGGCGAGTCGGCACCCTCGGGCGAGTCGGCCCCCTCGTGAAGGTCGGCCCCCTCGTGAAGGTCGGCCTCCTCGCCCTGCTCCGCCGCCTCGGACGGGTCGGCGGCGTCGCGCGGGGCGGTCCCGTTGTGGGCAGCGGCGGAGGGCGGGGGTGGCACGCGAGGCCCGGCGGACCGCCGCGACGGGTGGGGACTGCCGGGCGAGCCGGACCGCTCGTCACCGGGCAGCGGGATGATCTTCGCGTCCTCGTCACGGCTGGGCATAGATCAGGGCCTCTCCCGGGATGCCGGCGTGACGGGCGGGGATGACGGGCACCGCCGGGCCGTGCACGTCACGACGAGCCCATCAGCCAGCGGCGGCGCAGCGAGCCGGTCAGGCCATGCTCAACGCGGGACACCAGCTCGTGGTCGAGGGTGAAGCGCAGGTCACGATGCTGGACGAAGTTGTCGAACGTCTCCACGGTCGAGTACCGGGGTCGGTAGCCGAACACCGAGACCAGTCGTTCGGTGTCGACGGCGCGGCCATGGGCCAGCAGGTCGAGCTGCTCGGCGGAGAAGTCGACGAGCCGCAGCCGGCGGGCCACCCCGCCGAGCATCCCGATCGCCGGGAACGGCACCGGCAGGTTGGCCCGGCCCGCCCGCCGGATCGCCTGGGACAGCAGCAGGACGCCCTCCCCGGCGACGTTGAACGTGCCGGCGTGCGAGCCGCGGGCCGCGCGCAGGAGCACGGCCAGGGCGTCGTCGGAGTGCAGCAGCTGGATGCGCGGGTCGAAGCCGAGCACGGTGGGCACGACGGGCAGGTCCAGGTAGCGGGCGAGCGGGCTGTCCGACTGCGGGCCGAGGACGTTGGTGAACCGCAGGACGGTGACGGCGATGTCGGGGCGGCGCCGGCTGAACCCACGGACGTAGCCCTCGACCTCGACCGCGTCCTTCGCGTACCCGGCGGTGGGCAGCGAGCGCGGCTCGGTGTCCTCGGCGAACAGCGCCGGGTCCCGCGCGGAGGAGCCGTAGATCGACGTCGTCGACTTCACCACCAGCTTGCTGACGCTGCGGGCCTTCTGGCAGGCGGCGAGCAGCTGCATGGTGCCGATGACGTTGATCTCCTTCATCGCGGTGCGCCCGCCCGCGCCGAGCGGGGTCGCGATGACGTTGAGGTGCAGCACCGTGTCGATCTCCGCGGTGGAGATCACCTTGGCGATCAGCGGGTGGCGGATGTCGGCACGGACGAACCGGGTGCGGCCGAGGTCGGCGTCGGGGGTGACCGTGTCGACGCCGACGACCGACTCGATGTCGGGATCGGCGGCCAGCGCGGTGGCTGCCTGCGCGCCGAGGGGACGCGCGACACCCGTCACCAGCACTCGGCGTGGTCTCATCGATCTGTCTCCCCGCGACGGCCTTCCCGGCGCCCCGCACTCGTGCCAGCGCGGGCCGGTCTGACCCGCGGACACCCGGAACTCCCGGAACCTCCCGAGCCCCTGGCTCCGTCGGTCATCGTACGCCCGAACTCGCCGCAATCGCTGCGCAGCGTGAGAACGTTCGGCGCGTCAACTACGAAGGGTAATCAACTTTAGGCGGGTAGCGGCAGATTCTGGACAATGCGGAAACCCGAGGGGTCACGAGGGAGCTGACCGACGACGACGGCGTCCTGGCGGCGCAGGCGGAGGGCCTCGGAGGCCCGGCCGCAGTTCACCGCGATCATCACCCGGCGCAGCGCGTCCTCGCACACGGTGACGCCGCCGCGCGGCACCTCGCCGTAGGTGTGGGTGAAGGTCAGCCGCATGACCCGGGTCCCCGCCCGCACCTCGACCGGATCGCCGAGCAGGATGCCGGCGGCCTCGAGGTCGACCCGCGTCATGTTGAGCGAGAGGTTGCCGAAATGGTCGATGGACACGACCTCGCCATGGACGTGGTCGTCATCGACGGTGCACACCCGCGGCCGGAACACGGTCAGGCCAGCGGGATCGAGCGCGGGGCCGACGTCGGTCATCGGCAGGCCCCCCGCGAGCCGCGCCGCGACCGGGGCGTACACGTCCCGCCCACGGAAGACCGCGGTGGGCAGCGGCAGCCACAGGTCCCGGTTGGCGATCTCGTGGACGGCCTCGATGCCGCCGATCGCGTCCCAGGCGAGGGATGCGACCCCGTTGTCCGGGCCGACGAAGACCGAGCCGTCCACCGTCCGGACCGCGACGCCACGGGTGTAGCCGTCCGCGTCCAACCGCTCGACGACCACGAGGTGGATGCCCTTCGGCAGGTAGCCGACGGCTCCGGCCAGCGTGATCGCGGCATGCTCCACGTCCTGCGGCGCGATCGAGTGACAGACGTCGAGAACGCGCGCGGACGGGGCGTGCCGCGCGATCACACCGTGGCACACCCCGACGCAGGCGTCGTCCACGCCGTAGTCGGACAGGAAGTTGATCCACGAATCCGTCATCCCACTCACCTGCCTGCGCGTCGCTCTGCCACCGTCCTGGCGGCTACCGTTCTGGCGGCGCCAGCCTGCCACAGTGCAATCGATTAAGCACGCAGAGCGATACATCGAGGTAAGTGGGCTCCGACCCGGTGCGCGGACGCGGCGGAGCTGGCCTACTTCTTGTTACGACGCTGGACGCGCGTGCGCTTCAGCAGTTTGCGGTGCTTCTTCTTGGCCATCCGCTTACGACGCTTCTTGATGACAGAGCCCACGTACCCGACCGATCTATGTTGAGGAAGTTACCGGGCGAGCCTACCCGCCGCGGCGACCGCACACGCCGACCTGCTGCCGCCGCTATCCGCGGCCGAGCTCCCGGGAGCGGTCGCTCGCGGCCTCCAGCGCGTCCAGCAGCGCGGCGCGCACGCCGTGGCGGTCGAGTTCGCGCAGCGCCGCGACGGTCGTCCCGCCCGGCGAGGTCACCGCCTCCCGCAGGATCGCGGGATGCTCGCCCGAGTCCAGCAGCATCCGCGCCGAGCCGAGCGCGGTCTGGGTGATGAGCTGCGCGGCCAGTGCCCGCGGCAGGCCGAGCAGTACACCCGCCTCGATCATGGCGTCGACCAGGTAGAAGAAATAGGCCGGCCCGCTGCCGGACAGCGCCGTGACCGCGTCGAGCTGGGCCTCGGAGACCTGGGTGACCTGCCCGACCGGCGCCAGCAGCCCCTGGGCGGTCGCGAGGTGCTCGGCGCCCGCGTACCGGCCCGCGCAGATCGCCGACATCGCCTCCCCGACGAGCAGCGGCGTGTTCGTCATGACCCGGATGACCGGCGGGTGGGACGGCAGCCGCTCCTCGATCGCCGCCGTGGTCACCCCGGCGGCGAGGGACACGACCAGCGTGCCGGCCGACACCTGCGGGGCGACCTCCGTCAGCAGGGTCGCCACGTCCTGCGGCTTGACGACGATGAGCAGCACGTCCGCCTTCGCCGCGACGGTCGCCGGCGGGTGGACCTCCACTCCGTGCCGGGTCGCGACCTCGCTCGCCCGGGCCGCGTCCCGTTCGGCCACGACGACGTCCGCGGGAGCGTGCCCGCTGGACAGCAGGCCGGAGAGCACCGCGCCGCCAAGCCGTCCCGCGCCCATGACCCCGACAATCATCACCGGTCCCTCTCGTCTCGCCGCGTTCCACCCATCGGCCTTGGAGGTTACGGTGCCGACCGCCCCGCGGGGTGGTCGGGGCGGCGAGGAGCGACTCAGGTGCGCGCGGCGCCGCCCTGGCCGGACCATCCGTCGTGTGCGGGCGGCCAGCCCGCCCGGGCACGCGGATCCCGCTCCGGCACCGGTTCCCAGCCGGCCTGCCGGTCCTGGCCCTGGTAGCCGCCGGGGGTGGCCTCCCGGACCAGTTCGCCGGTGTAGACCTCGTCGACGTAGGCGGGGTCGGCCGGGGGACGGCTCGGCCCGGTCACCTCGCCGCCGCCCGCCCAGGGCCGGGCGTACCCCTCGTCGACCCAGATGTCGTCGTCCGGACCCGCGGCGCCCCGGTCGTCCCAGGTACCCCGGTCGTCCCAGGTACCCCGGTCGTCCCAGGTACCCCGGTCGTCCCAGGTGCCCCGGTCGTTCCAGCTGCCCCGGGGCGGGCCGGCGCGGCCGTCGGTGTCCTGGTCGTAGAAGTCCGTCGCGCGCTCGGCGCCGCCGTGGCCCGCCGCCGCCCGCCGTGCGTCCCAGCTGGTGTCCTGAGCCGGCCGGTCGTCCATCGGGTAGGGATCCGCCGCGGGCGGACCGCTCGGCGGGTACCCGTCGCCCGACGCGTACTGACCACCCGGCCCGTACCGATCGCCCGACGCGTACTGGCCGTGCGGGGTGTCCTGATCACCCCGCCCGTACCGATCGCCCGACGCGTACCGGCCAGCCGGTGCGTGCTGATCGACCGGCGGGTAGGGACCCCCCGACGCCTGCCGACCGCTCGGCACGTACTGGTCGCCGGACTCGTACCCGCCATCCGGCGCGTACTGGCCGCCCGGCGCGTATCCGACGGCCGGGTCAGGCTGGCCGCCCGGCGCGTACGCGGCACCGGGCGCGGGTCGGCCACCGGCCGCGTGGGCGTCGACCGGTGCTTGGCGGCCGGCCCGCGAGTACGGATCGTTCGCGCCGTACGGATCGTCCGGGTACGGGCTGTGCGCCAAGCGCCCATCGCCGGCGGAGTACTGATCGTCCCGGGAATCGACGAGATCCCGGTCGTCGCGGTCGCCGTCCTGCCCGGCGTCCCGCCACTGTCCCGCGCCCCGCCCCTGCCCATCGACCTGGCCCTGCCCATGGACCTGGCTCTGTCCATCGGCCCGACCCTGCTCATCGGCCCAACCCTGGCGAGCACCCCAACCCTGCTCGTCGGCCCATCCCGGACCGGCGGCCCAGTGATCCGCGGCGCGGTCGCCGTCCCAGCCCCGGGCGGCGGACCCGGCCCACTCGGCGCCGTCGCCCGGACCGGCCAGCGCCGGGGCGCGGTCGTCCCAACCATCACCGCCGCGGGCTCGTCCGTCGGCCGTGGCACGGTCCCGACCGCCTGGCCCGGACGGGCGGGTGCCGCGCCGGGCGCCGAGGTTCAGCCAGGCGGTGTCCTCGGAGTCCCCGCCGCGGTCGATCGAGACCGGTGCGAGGTCGAGCGGCTCGGGCGCCGGCCGGGCGGCGGGCACCGCGCTGGGGGCCGGCCCGCGTGGGGTGTCGGCCCACTTCGGCCGAGCGCGCTGGGCGGGCTTCTCGATGAAACGGTTCGAGAAGTACGCGACGAACGTGCTCGCGGCCGCCGCGCAGACCACCGATGGCCACAGCCCGATCCGCGGCACCAACTGGCCGTTGGCCGCGGAGATCACCGGATAGTGCCACAGGTAGATGCTGAACGTGATCTTCCCGAGGAAGGCCATCCTCGGCCGGCCGACGAGACGGACCCAGGCGGCGTCCCGGCGCAGATCGGCACTGAGGACGATGATCGCGGCGAGTGCGGCGCTCGGCAGGTAGGCGGCGTGGTCCAGCCAGTTCGACCGCAGGCCGTCCTTGTTGGGCCCGAGGAAGGCGAAGAACACCAGGCAGACCGCGGCCACCGGGCCGAGCGCCGCGATGATCCCGCCGGCGCGCCAGCGGCCCACCGCGGCCGCCCGGACCGCGGCACCCGCCGCCGTGCCGCCCGCCCTGCCTCCGCCGGTGTCCGCGCGGCCGGACCTCGCCCGCCGCCGTCGCCCCCCGGCGCCGGGCTCCTCCGCCAGGTCCTCGTCGCGGGCCAGCGCGCGCAGCCGGTTCTCCCGCCACACCGCGGTCAGGCACCCGACCAGGAGCGGCGCGACATGGGTGTCCAGCGCGAGATAGATCCGGGAGTGCGGCGCGCCTCGGCTCGCCACCAGGTAGGTCCACGCGGCGACGATCACGATCATGGCGACCAGAATCCGGGCCAGGTGCGGGCGCAGCCGCTCGGACCGGGTGACGAGCACGAACAGGCCCGGCCAGAGCAGGTAGAACTGCTCCTCCAGGGACAGCGACCAGACGTGCGCCAGCCAGCGCCCACCCGCCGCCGGGTGCAGCACCTTGTACCAGTTGTTGACGTTGAAGAAGGCGGACACCGCGCTGCCGAGGTAGTCGTTCCGGAAGGCGATGTCATTCCATTTGAACGCGACGGTGACGGCTAGTCCGACAAGGAGGTAGACCCACATCGCGGGCATGAGCCGGAACGCGCGGCGCACCAGGAATCGGCCGATCGAGACCGTCCCCGTCCGGCTGCGCTCGGCGAGCAGCAACGCCGTGATCAGAAAGCCGCTCAGCACGAAGAACATGTCGACGGCGACGTTGCTGGCGTGGATGGCGCCCATGTGGCCGGCAAGGATGATGTAGATGCAGATCACCCGCATGCCGTCGAGCGCGGGATTGTAGGCGAACTTCGCCGCCAGATCCCCGGCCGAGAGGCCGGCCCCGGGACGTGCCGGCGCCACCGGTTGGCCCCCCACCGGCGCCTCGGACGCGCGCCGCCGCGCCGCGCGCGGCTGCGACGGGTGCCGCTGCGCGGATCGCGAGTCCGCCCCGTGCTCGTCCGCCCCATGATCGTCCGCGTCGTGCGCGTCCGCGTCGTGCCTGGCCACCTGACGCGGGTCCGGGTCTCGCCGGCCCGCCGGGCGCACGTCCGAGGAGTACGGATCGGTCGCCCGCGGGTTCGTCGGGCGGCGGCCCGCCGGGCGTGCGGCCGCGGCGCGCGGTTCGGGCGGGTAGGGGTCCCTGCCGCGCCTGCGTCCAGTGGTCGCCGAGGGTAGGTCGGTCGCCTCGTCCCGATCCGCAGCATGCCGCATGACGACCGTCGCCTCCCTCTCCAGCACGCCGGCGGTCGGCGGCCCCTCGGGGGTGACGTGGTGCCGGAACTGGCCGTCCCGGCGGTGGCGCAGTCCACGGTCGCCGGCCCAGACCGGCTCCCCCATCGTCCCGCTACGCCTGCAAAGTACGACACCACCCCACGAACGCCGCAAGACTAACGGATCGGTAAAACGCCCCGAACGCGGGTGTGCCGTCCGCAATGCGACAACACCACAGCAATTACCAACAGTCCCCACATCATTACCTAGAATGCATGTCGCGCGACAACGCGTTACCGCTGGTCGGCGGAGAAACGATCAGCGGGCCCCGGCGATCGGCCGGCCGGCCGCCCCGTGTTCAGTCGAGGGGTGTGCGGGCTATCACGAGCAGGGTACGGAACGGTTCGACGACGATGCCGTCGGGAAAGGCCCGCAGGACGGTGCGCCGCTCGGCGTCCAGAAAGTCGTCGAGACGATCACCGATTGCCGCGACGTAGGACCTGGAACGCTGCCAGATCAGATAGTCGTCAATTCCGATGCGACGCGCCCAGCGCCCGGTGAGCGTGACCACCTCGTCGAAGTGACCCGTCCAGCGCAGCTCGTCGGCGAAGGGCCGCCGGCGGTAGTCCCGACGATAGCCCGGGCTCATCCGTTCCAGGCGCTCCTGCTGCCGCTGCCACCAGCGCGCGTCCGGCGCGTCGACGTCGTTCCACCACACCGCGAGCGCGCCGCCGGGGCGCAGCACCCGGGCGGCCTGCGCCGCGGCGACCGGCACGTCCACCCAGTGCCAAGCCTGCGCGTAGGTGATCAGATCGGCCACCGAGTCCCGAAACGGCAGCGCCTCCCCGTCGCCGCGCAGCGCCGGCAGGTCGGGAGTGCGCTCCAGCAGGCGGGCGAGCATCGCCGTGCCGGGCTCCACCGCGACGACCCGCGCGCCGCGATCGCGCAGCAGGCGGGTGGCGATACCGGTGCCCGCCCCCACGTCGACGACGTCCGCGCCGGCGAGCGGCCGGCCGAGGATGCGTTCGATGTCGGTGAGGACATGCTCCGGGTACCCCGGACGCGCCGCCGCGTAGGCGTCCGCCAACGGGTCGAACAACGAGCCGGTGGGGATACGACCGTGTGTCACACCGCACATGGTGCCGATCCGCGGCGGCCCTGTCAGCCTCCGGGCGGCACTGTCAGCCCTGCGGGAGGCTCAGTCCCGCGACCGAGGGCGCGGCGAAGTGCAACCGGGTGAACGCCAGCGCCTCCGCGAGGTCGGCCTCCCGCTGCGCGCGCGACTCGGCGCGCCGCGTGTTGATCTCGACGACGATCGTGCCGTCGAACCCGCGGATGGCAAGCAGTTCCAGCAGGTCGGCGCAGGGCTGCGTGCCGCGGCCGGGGACGAGGTGCTCGTCCTTGGCCGAGCCGACGCCGTCGGCCATGTGCACGTGGACCAGCCGCTCCCCGAGCTCACCGGCCATCGCCATCGGGTCGGAGCGCGACACGCTGGTGTGCGACAGGTCGAGGGTGACGTGGGCGTAGTCGTCCTCGACGGGCGACCAGTCCGGCGCGTAGGCGGAGACCTCCCTGCCCCGGGCCCGCAGCGGGAACATGTTCTCCACGGCGAAGCGGATGTCGGTCTCCCCGGCCATCCGCTCGATGCCGGTCACGAACTCGCGGGCGTAGTCCCGCTGCCAGCGAAACGGCGGGTGGACGACGACGGTGGGCGCGTCGAGGGACTCGGCCACCGTGCGGGCGCGGACCAGCTTCGCCCACGGGTCAGTACCCCACACCCGCTGGGTGAGCAGCAGGCAGGGCGCGTGGATCGCGAGGATCGGGATGCCGTGATAGTCGACGAGACGGCGCAGCGCCTGCGGATCCTGGCTGACCGGATCGGTCCAGACCATGATCTCCACGCCGTCGTACCCGAGCCGGGCGGCCATCTCGAAGGCCGACGCCGTCGACTCGGGATAGGTCGACGCGGTGGACAGCGCGACCCGCGCCGCCGCAGCGTTCGGGCGCGGCGTGGCCCGCGGCGCCACCCGCGGCGAGGCGATGATCGACCCGGTCGTGCGGCCGGTGGCAGGGGTGGCGCCCGGGGCGCTGGACGCGTCGCCCGGCCCGTCGCCGTCGGCCAGGGGCTGCTCCGGTGACGGGTCGGGCGTCATCACGACCGGCGGAACCGGCCGTGTGCTCTCCCGCCACACCCGCAATCCATCTCCCTGCCGTGCGATCCGGCGGCCGGGCCTGCCGGCCGACCCCCTCACCAAGGCTAGGCCATCTCCGCGGGTTCGCCCGGGGAGATGGCGGGCGGACGAGGGTGCGGATCCCCACATCGCGCGTGACAGCGGCCACATCCGACAATCGTCTCGCCGGCATCCGATATCGGCAACCCAAATGTCCCTTTTGGGCGTCGTGACAAACACCCGGTCAGCCCGAGGTGAGCCAGTCCAGCCGCCGCAGGATCACACCCTCCCGCAGCGCCCACGGGCAGATCTCCGCCTCCTCGACGCTGAACAGGTCGAGCGCCTCGGCCGCCACCACGGCGCCGGCGAGCAGCTGCCCCGCCCGCGACGCCGACACGCCCGGCAGCGCCGCCCGCTCCTGCGCGGGCATCCGGGCCAGCCGGGCGACCACCTCCGCCACGTCGTCGCGCCGCAGCACGCGCCGGGTGTAGGGCCCACGGCTGTACGGCTCGGCGCCGGCGATGCGGGCCAGCGAGCGAAACGTCTTCGACGTCGCGACGGCCCGGGTGTGCTCGCCGAGGTGGTAGATCGTGCCGACGACCGGCGCGATCTGGGCGCGAACGTAGCGGCGAAGCTCGGCGAGCTCGCCCCGCTTCGGCGGATCGCCCGCGGCCAGCCAGTCCCGGGTCAGCCGGCTCGCGCCGAGCGGCAGCGACGCCACCACCTCCGGGTCCTCGTGCATGCCGGCACCGATCTCCAGCGAGCCGCCGCCGATGTCGAGCGCCAGCAGCCGCCCGGCACTCCAGCCGAACCAGCGCCGCACGGCGAGGAAGGTGAGCCGGGCCTCCTCCTCCCCCGACAGCATCCCGATAGCGACGCCCGTCGCGCCCTTGACCCGGTCGAGCACCTGTTCGCCGTTGCTCGCCTCGCGCAGCGCCGACGTCGCGAAGGCGGCGAGGTCGTGGACGCCGAGCGCGTCCGCCTGCTGGCGCATGTCCAGCACGCACGCGGTGAGCGCCTGCTCGCCCTCGGGCCCGAGCGACCCGTCGGCCTCCAGCAGCTCGACCAGCCGCAACGGCACCCGCACACTCGCCGCCGGCTGCGGCTGCCCGCCCCGGTGCGCGTCGACGACCAGCAGGTGGACCGTGTTCGACCCGATGTCGATCACACCGAGGCGCATCGGTCCCGGATGCGGCCCGGCGGGTAGTGGGCTGACGTCGACCGCGGCCCGCCGGGCCGGCGCGCCCGGGGCCAGCACGCCGGGCGCCAGCACGTCACCGACCGCGACCTCCCCGGACGGTGCCGCCACACCCGCCACGCCCACCGCCAGAACCTCTCCGGCCACGACGCCATCCCCGCCCGCGGCGTCCCCGGCGGGGACGCCCTCGGCGGGAGCCTCCCCCGGCGGCGCGCCGGTCTCCTCCCCTGCCGGCGTCTCCCCGTCTGACGAAGCCCTGACCAGCGCCTTCCTGGCCGAGGCAGCCCCGGACGAGGAGCTCGCACGGTGGGTCCCGAGCGGGAACCACCCCCCCGGGCGCACACCACCGAGCACCTGACCACCGCCCCCTCAGAGCGTGACCCCTGAGGTCACGGCTCGAACTTGTAGCCCAGCCCCCGCACCGTCACCAGGTGCCGCGGGTTTCCGGGTTCCCGCTCAATCTTCGTCCGAAGCCTCTTGACATGTACGTCGAGGGTCTTCGTGTCCCCGACGTAGTCCGATCCCCACACCCGGTCGATCAGCTGGCCACGCGTCAGTACCCGACCGGCGTTGCGCAGGAACATCTCGAGCAGCTCGAACTCCTTGAGCGGGAGCGTCACCGTGGTGCCGTCGACCGTGACGACGTGGCGCTCCACGTCCATCCGGACCGGGCCGGCCTCCAGCGTCGCCTCCGTGACCTCCTCGGTCTCCGAGCGGCGGCGCAGCACCGCCCGGATCCGGGCGACGAGCTCCCGGGCCGAGAACGGCTTGGTGACGTAGTCGTCCGCGCCGAGCTCCAGGCCGAGCACCTTGTCGATCTCGCTGTCCCGGGCGGTCAGCATGATGATCGGCACGCTGGAGCGGGTCCGCAGGGTGCGGCACACCTCGGTACCGGACAGGCCGGGCAGCATGAGGTCGAGCAGGACGAGGTCCGCGCCACGGCGGTCGAACTCGGCCAGCGCGCTGGGGCCGTCGGCGACGACCCCCACTTCGAAGCCCTCCCGTTCGAGCATGAACGACAACGCATCGGAGAAGGACTCCTCGTCCTCGACCACGAGCAGCCGGGTCACCTGTTTTCCCCTGTCACCTCGGACGGACCGGCCGACCCGGACCGTGCGCTGGCAACGACGCCCCGCCCGCCATGATCACCCCTGGCGTCATGGTCGTCAGGAACATCGCCGAACTCGTCGGTGGCGCCGGAACCGGCCGGCACCTCCACGCCGCCCGCCTCGGGCGTCCCACCGGAACCGGGCGCCTCGGCCGCGCGGCCCGCCGCACCGGAGCTGGCCACCTCGCCGGAACCGGAACCGGCTTCCCCACCGGAGCCGTCCACGCCGGCCGTCTCGACCGTCTCGGCCGTCTCGGCCACGTCATGCTCCTCGGCGGGGGCGACGGCGGCGGGGTCGTCGGTGAACAGCGGCAGTCGCAGGGTGAACGTCGACCCGGCGCCCTCGGCGCTCCAGACCGTGACCGTCCCGCCGTGGTTGGTGGCGATGTGCTTGACGATCGCCAGCCCCAGCCCGGTGCCGCCGGTCGCCCGGGAGCGGGCCGGGTCCGCCCGGTAGAACCGTTCGAACACCCGCTCCAGATCCCGCTCGGAGATGCCGATGCCCTCGTCGGCGACGGAGATCTCGACCGTGCGCCCGCTGCGGCGGACGCCGAGCACGACGCGGGTGCCCCGCGGCGAGTAGCTGATCGCGTTGTCCAGCAGATTCGCCACCGCGGTGACCAGCTGGTTCTCGTCGCCGAGCACGCGCAGCCCGCCGTCGCCGATGACGGCGACGGAGATCGCGTGGGCCTGCGCGGCCAGCCGGGTGCGGTCGACCGCCTCGGTGAGCAGCTCCGCCGTCGGCAGCGGGCGCAGGTCGGGCAGCGGCTCCGCGCCCTGCAGCCGGGACAGGTCGATGATCTCCTGGACGAGCCGGGCGAGGCGGGCGGACTCGTGCGTCATCCGGGAGGCGAACCGGCGCACCGCCACCGGGTCCTCGCTGGCCGCGGCGACCGCTTCCGCGAGCACATGCAGCGCGCCGACCGGGGTCTTGAGCTCGTGGCTGACGTTGGCGACGAAGTCCCGCCGCACCGCCTCGACCCGGCGTGACTCCGTGATGTCATCCAGGATGACAGCAACATGACCGGCCGAGTCCAGGATGCGCGCCCGGGTGCGCACCGCGAGCGCCTTCTGGTCCGGTCGCGGCCGGGTGAGCGGCGGTTCGGGCACCGGCGGCAGGTCGATCTGGCGCTCACGGTCGCTGCCGGCGAGCCGGGTGGCGCGAACCAGCTCGGCCAGCTCGGCGAGGGCGAGCTCGTCCTGGCGGACCACGCCCATCCGGCGGGCGACCGTGTTGACCATGACCACGCGGTCGGCCGAGTCAAGCACGACCAGCCCGGTCGGCAGTCCGGAGAGCACCCTGCGGACCAGCCTGGCCGGCAGGACGGCGCCCTCGTCAGCACCACCATCCGGCCCGGTAGGCGCGGAATGGGGGGATGTCCTCCCGGGTACCAGCGTCATTGTCCATCCATGGTGTCGAGCCGGCCGACGGTGAGGGATAACTCGACGTAGTGTGCACGGGTTGTCACGGCATCTACCGACCTGTCACCCACCCGCCGCATGCTAGGTGCCGCCATGCCATGCGGGCATCGCCCTGCAAGCCTTCAGCGCCGATCGTCGCCCGTTGTTCATCGGATCTATCGTCGATGTTCACCGAACCGCGAGAGGTGCGCATCATCGTCGAGTTTCGGCGCGCCTACCGTCGCCGTTCCCGTGATCAGATGGATCCACGCATAGTTCGACGTCCCACCTGAACCACCCCTGCTGCCCCACGAACCATCATCGAAGAGAAGGAGCCGTCCGTGCGGGACGCCTTCACCGACGAACTCGAGAGCATCAACCAGTCACTGATCGAGATGACCAACCTGGTCGCCTCGGCCATGGCGCGGGCGACGACCGCTCTCCTCGACGCCGATCTCCAGCTCGCCGAGAACGTGATCAGCGGGGACGAGACTGTCGACCTGCTGCGCAACGAGATCGAGGAGCGGGCCTTCGACGTCATGGCCCGCCAGGCGCCGGTCGCGACCGACCTGCGGATGATGGTCACCACGCTGCGCATCGTCGCCGATCTGGAGCGCATGGGCGACCTCGCCCTGCACGTGGCGAAGGTCGCGCGCCGCCGCTACCCCGGCCGGGCGGTCCCGCCGGAGCTGCGGGCCAACCTGCTGGAGATGGGCCAGGTCGCGCAGCGCATCGTCGCCAAGGCCGGCTCGGTGATCGCCAGCCGGGACACCGACCTCGCCAAGCAGCTCGAGGCCGACGACGACGCGATGGACGGCCTGCACCGCGCGCTGTTCCACGTGCTGATCGAGAAGCCCTGGCCGCACGGCATGGAGGCGGCCATCGACATCACCCTGTGCGGGCGCTACTACGAGCGCTACGCCGACCACGCGGTCTCCGTGGCCCGCCGGGTGATCTATCTGGTCACCGGGGAGAACGCCGCCTCCTGAGGGAACCTGACCCAGGCCCGCGACGACGCGCGGGCCTGGCGGCATGTCTCGCGCTACTTCTTCGAGCCCTGGGCGGCGACGGCCGCCGCGGCGGTGGCGGCGGCGTCCGGGTCGAGGTACCCGGAGCTGACGACGCCGAGATCGTCGTCGAGTTCGTAGCGCAGCGGGATACCGGTGGGGATGTTCAGCCCGGCGATGTCGGTGTCGCTGATCCGGTCGAGGTGCTTGACGAGGGCCCGCAGCGAGTTGCCGTGCGCGGCGACCAGGACGGTCCGCCCGGCGCGCAGGTCCGGCACGATCGCGTCGTACCAGTACGGCAGCATCCGGACGACCACGTCGGCGAGGCACTCGGTGCGCGGGATGAGGTCGGGGGCGAGGTCGGCGTACCGCTCGTCCACCCCGCTGACCTGCTCCGGGCCGATCTCCGGCGGCGGCGTGTCGTAGGAGCGGCGCCACAGCTGGAACTGCTCCTCGCCGAACTTCTCCAGCGTCTCGGCCTTGTTCAGGCCCTGCAGGCCTCCGTAGTGGCGCTCGTTGAGCCGCCAGGAGCGCCGGACCGGCACCCAGGTCCGGCCGGCGGCGTCGAGCGCCAGCCACGCGGTGCGGATCGCCCTGGTCAGCACGGACGTGTGCACCACGTCCGGCAGGACACCCGCCTCGAGCAGCAGCTCACCGCCGCGGGTCGCTTCCTTCAGGCCCTTCTCGGACAGGTCGACGTCCACCCAGCCGGTGAACAGGTTCTCACGGTTCCAGTTGCTCTCACCGTGGCGGAGCAGGACGAGAGTCGGCATACCCGAGATCCTGCCTGGTGGGTCCGGGACTCGGCCAGCATTGCCGGTTCCTGCCGGTGTCCGTCCGCGTCATGGCCGGTCACGGCCGGTAGGGGACATGCCACGCAGGCCCGGACGGGCACGACCGGCCCGCAGGCGAGGACATCACCCGACGGGTAGTCGGCGAAGGGAGCGGTTCCGGGAGAAGGAAGCGGTCCGGCGAAGGGAACGGTCCGGGCGAAGGGAACAGTCCCGGAAAACGAGCGACCCCCGGGTGCCTCCGTCGCCGCGCGATGCGGACAACGGGCCGTCGGGACTTGTCGACGGCAGCCCGGGGGTCGGGTGATCTGCCTGGTACTCGCCGGTGCCGGTGCCCGTGGGCCACCCGGCTAGAGGTGAGGACCACGAGACCGGCTAGCGGACAGTCACCTCACGAGTCCTATGAGCATACAAAGTTTGGACCACCTCCCTTCTCGTGTACCGACGACGCTACGCGGCCCGGGCCGGGGCTCGCAACGCCTTTTTCCGCGCGCCGAGTGCGACGATCGCAACACCCCGTCCGGGAACAGGACAGCCCCGACCCGGCCAGGCCTGAGGAGTCCGCACCGAAGCCGGGACGCCGGACACCCGACACCCGACACCCGACACCCGACACCCGACACCCGACACCCGACACCCATGATCATCGCCGGTGTCGGTGTCAACCGGAACATCGAGGAGGGGCGGACTTCCCATGGGCGGGAAGCGCGCGCAGGGGACAGCGGCATCGTGTCGCGAATACGGCGTGTCGTGTCCAGTTTGTCCCCGTGTTCGCGACACGAACCGCCGTGACGTTGCCAGAACACGGCCACGAACCGCCGCGAGGCCGTGTAGGGCGGATCCCTGACCGCGGTCGCAGAAGATCAGGGCGCGGGGCCGCTCGACGCGGACGGCCGGGGCGCCACTCCACGGAAGACGGCCGGGGCGCCACCACTGCTGGGCCTGCCGGGGCTCGGTTGCCGGGCCTAGACTCGGAACATGACAGCAGGGTCACCCTTGCCCTCCCCCACCGATCCCGCTACTCGCTCCGCGCTGCTGGGCCTACCTGGCGCGGTGCCGGGCACGGGGCCTGACGCTCTGGTCGCCGCTCACTATGGCGATCCGCTGCGCGAGCAGCGGGCGATGGCCACGGGGGCCGCCGTTGTAGACCGGTCGGACCGGGCGGTGATACGCATCGCGGGGCCGGACCGGCTGAGCTGGCTGCACAGCATCACCTCGCAGCATCTGTCCGGGCTCGGCGCGATGCGCGGCAGCGAGGCGCTCGTCCTGTCGCCACAGGGGCACGTGGAACATCATCTCGTCCTGGCCGACGACGGCGCCGCCACCTGGGTGGATGTCGAGCCTGGGACGGCCGCCGGGCTGCTGCGGTACCTGGAGTCGATGCGGTTCCTGCTGCGGGTCGAGCCGGTGGACGTCAGCGCGGACACGGCCGTGCTGAGCGTGCTCGGGCCGGCGGCGGCGCGCACGGTCGCCGCGGTCCTCCTCGCCCCTGCCGACCCGGCCGCTTCCGCACCAGGCGGTGCGACCACGGACAGCCAGGCTGACGCGCCTGGCCGCCTCGACCTGCCCGAGCCGCTGTCCCCCGAGCCGACCGGCGCGCCGGTCAGCGGCCCCTACTCGGTCGCCCGCGCGGCGGACGGCACGCTCGTGCGACGGATGCCGTACGGGGTGGATCTGCTGGTCGAGCGGTCGGCCGTCGCGGGGACGGTCGAGCGGCTGCGGGCCGCCGGCGCGGTGCTCGCCGGGCTGTCCGCCTTCGAGGCGGAAAGGATCGCGGCGCGCCGGCCCCGGCTGGGCTTCGAGACCGACCATCGCACGATCCCGCACGAGGTGGGCTGGCTGACCAGCGCCGTGCACCTGGACAAGGGCTGCTACCGCGGTCAGGAGACCGTCGCCCGGGTGCACAATCTGGGCCGCCCGCCGCGCCGGCTCGTCCTGCTGCATCTGGACGGCGCGGTGGCGGCGCGGGGGTCGGCGGTGACGGCCGGCGGCCGTGAGGTCGGCTTCGTCGGCACCGCCGAGACGCATGCCGAGCTCGGGCCGATCGCGCTGGCGATCGTCAAGCGGTCCGTGCCGGCGGACGCCGCCCTGGTCGTCACCGACCCGGACGGCGCCGACCTCGCGGCGGCGATCGATCCCGACGGCGAGGTGGCGGTCCAGGCGCCCCAGCGCCCCGCCGGGCGTCTTCTGCGTTCCTGACTCCCGGCAAGGCCGCAGGTCGCCGAGCTGCCGCCGGTCAGGAGCTGCGGGCCAGCGCCTGGTCCAGCTCACGGGCGTCCGGGTCGGTGCTGTGGCGGCGCAGACGTCGGCGCAGCTCGTCGGCCCGGCGGGCGTTGCGCTTGGACCGGGTCGCCTCCAGCATCGGCAGTGCCTGCCGGGTCAGCGCGCAGCCCTGGTCGACGTTGCCCAGGTCGATCTGGACGGCGGCCCGGCGCAGCAGGTAGGTGGCCCGGTCCCGGGCGCGGGCGGCGGGCAGGACGGCGAGGGACCGCTCCAGCCACCGGTCGGCCTGGATGAGGTGGCCGAGGTCGATGAAGCAGCTGCCGATCTGGGCCTGGTACTCGCCCTCGTCGAAGTAGTCCGCCCAGGCCGGGTCCTCCGGGCGGGCCTCGTCCATCGCCTCCTCGGAGCGGGCGAGCGCCTCGGCGCAGGCGGTGGACTCCCCGATCGCGGCGTGTGCCCGGGCCCGGCGCATGTGCAGCATCGCGCCGACCCGGCCGGTGACGGGGCCGAGGCTGGCCACGGCGGCCTCGGCGAGGTCGACCGCCTCCCGCGGGCGGGCGAAGTCGACGCACTGTAGTGACATGTTCTTCAGCACGTTCGCCCCGAGCATCCGGTCGCCGCCGGTGTGCGCGGCGTGCAGCGCCGTGATCCAGTAGCGCTGCGCGGCCGTGTGGAACCCGGCGTCGAAGGAGACCCAGCCGGCGAAGCGGGCGAGCTCCGCCGCGACCGTGTGCAGGTGCCGGCCGACCACCTCGGTGTACGAGCCGCGGACCAGCAGATCGGCGACCACCCCGAGCTCGGCGTCGACGAGGCGGCGCACGCTCTCACCGCCGAGACGCTCGTCCATCACCCGCAGGCCGGGGATGTTGTGTTCGATCCGGTTGACGATCTGGTCGTCGACGCGGCCGCCGGCGAGCGCGGCGGCCAGCATCCCCGGCTCCAGCCCGAGCCACTGGGTGGCGAGCTCGGTGGCGCCGACGCCGGTGATCGTCAGGAAGCCGCGGCGGTCGGACAGGGCGTCCTCGACGACGTCCATGAGGGAGGTGACGCTGCCGCCGGCGGTCCAGGGGTACTCGGTGCGCACGGCGTCGCCGGTGGGGAGCCAGGCGGGCCAGGGGTGCGACTCGAGACGATCGTTGGGCACGCCGAGCTCGGCCGCCAGGGCGAGCTGGGAGACACGGTCGGGAACGACACCGCGGTGCTCCCAGCGCCAGACCTTCTGGCGTTCGGCGGCCATGTTCGCCACCCCGAGGTCACGGGCGCGGCGAGCGACCACACGGGCCAGCCGCTGATAGGACCAACCACGCTGCGCGCGGACGAATGCAAGCGGATGTGTGCAGGCGTGCGCGTTATCCGTCAGCATCGACGATCTCCTCGGGTCAGATCTCCTGGGGTCAATTCCGTGAGCGCCCACTAACGCTATGTCGCGACATCTTGGTGTCCCTAGCGATGACCCCGGTGCGATGCGTGCACAGAGGTCACGCCCGGACCACTGGCAGCCACGATTGCACGGTTGTCGCCCGGAATGCCCGAATCTTCGCGGAGAATGCCCGAATCTCGACCAGTATATGCGCCGAGGCACCAAACACCGAAGATCATGCCATCTGCCGCACCCCGGAGACCACATCCGCCACAATCACGACGCACCACGCACTCGGGGAAAACCACCGCACCGCACCCGCCGGAACCGATCCGACCGGACACCACCATCGCAGTCGATGGGCGTTTGTCGGACAGCAAATCACAGTGGACGGGCCGTTGGTCCACGTTTCGCGAAAATATCGGGCACCGACTGTCGGAGGATTCCGGCAAACAATTGTTATCGGTCGGCGCCGTATATCCGGTTGAACCGATGCATGCGAAATTTCTGCTATCTACGCACCCGGAAGCGAGGCGAGCCGGGCACCCGCCGCGTCGAAGAAGGTCAGCGCGGAGCGCGGCGCGCGCAGCGTCACCGCGGAGCCGGGGGTGGGCGCGAGCGTGGCGTCGACGCGGATGGCGACCTTCTGGCCGCCACAGCGCAGGTACACGGCCCGCTCGGCGCCGAGTCGCTCGGCGACGACGATGTGGCCGGCCAGCGCCAGCCCGGCATCGTCCACGCCCTGCGGACCGCGCCCCTCCCGCCCGTCCGCCACGGAACCGGAACCGGTGCGGGCCGCGGGAACGCCGTCAGGGGTCAGGTGCTCCGGGCGCACACCGACCGCGACCGCGCCCGCGGGCGCCGGCACGTCGAAGCCGTCGCCGCGCAGCCGTCCGGCCTCGAAGCGGCCGTCCCAGATGTTCATCGGCGGGCTGCCGACGAAGCCCGCGACGAAGCGGGTCACCGGCGTGTCGTAGACCTCGTCGGGCGTGCCGATCTGCTGGAGACGCCCGTCCCCGAGCACGGCGACCCGGTCTCCGATGGCCATCGCCTCGGCCTGGTCGTGCGTCACGAACAGGGCGGTGGTGCCCAGGCCGCGCAGCAGGTCGACGATCTCGACCCGCAGGTCGACGCGCAGCTGCGCGTCGAGCCCCGACATCGGCTCGTCCAGCAGGATGACCCGGGACCGGGTGGCCAGCGCGCGGCCGATCGCCACCCGCTGGCGCTGGCCGCCGGACATCGCCGCGGGCCGGCGGTCGGCGAGCTCGGAGATGCCGAGCAGGTCGAGGGTCTCCCGCGCCCGCGCGACGGCGGCGGCCTTCGGCAGGCCCCGGCCGTGGCGCAGCGCCAGAGTCAGGTTGTCCAGCGCCGTCTTGTGCGGATAGAGCGCGAAGTGCTGGAACACCATGGACACGTCGCGGCGGTGCGGTGGCACGCCGAGCTGGCTCGTCCCGTCGAAGCGCAGGTCGCCGGAGCTCGGCTCGTCGAGACCGGCGCAGATCCGCAGCAGCGTCGACTTCCCCGAGCCGGACGGCCCGAGCAGCGCGACGATCTCGCCGGCCCGCACCGACAGCGACACCTCCCGCAGCGCGGCCACGGCGCCGAACGACCGGCTGACCCGGTCGAACTCGATCGGCACCCCACCGACCACCGCACCGCCGAGCACCGCACCGCCGACCACCGCACCAGCGACCACCGCACCAGCGACCCCGACAGCCACCTCGCCGGCCCTCCCGCCGGCCGCCTCACCGACCGGGGCGCTCACCGGTTCAGCTCCTCGGCCTGCGTCTGGGCGTCGGCCAGGGTGCGGGCCGGATCCTCGCCACGGGTGATGCGCACGACCTGGTTGGACAGCGCGGTGGGCACCTCACCGCCGCGGGCACCGGTCCACACGGGCGCCTTCACCAACGAGCCGGTCAGCGCGAGGAACGGCTTGAGCTGCGGGTAGGTCTCGTAGAACGGGCCGAGCTGACTGATCGCCTGACTGTCCACCGGAATGTAGCTGAACGCCTCGGTGCTGGCGGCGACCACGTCCGGCGACAGCAGCGAGACGACCAGCTCGGTCGCCATCTCCTGCTGGCAGCGATCGGTGGCGAGCACGGTCAGCGCGTTGCCGCCGGCGACCGGGTGCTGGCTGCCACCGGGCAGCGTCGGGAACGGGATCGCGCCCGCGCGGAACCCCTTCGTCCCCTGGTCGGCGATGAACTTCAGACCGCCGGCGAGCGACGCGACGGTCACCGCGGTGATGGCGACCTGCCGGCGGATACCGAAGCGCAGCAGGCCCTGCTGGGTCGGGTCGTCGGACTGCGGGCCGTAGGTGCCGACCTTCGCCAGGAACTGCGCGGCCTCGCGGGCGGCGGGGGTGGTCAGCGCCGGGCGGCCGGCGGCGTCCTGGATCGGCGTGCCCTTCGAGCTGGCCAGCGTGTTGAGCACCCACTGACCGAACTGCTGGCCGGTCGGCAGGTCGATCGGCTGGACGTTCTGCCCGGATGCCTTGATCTTGTCCGCGGCGGCGATGACGCCGTCGGTCGTGGTGAGCGTCTTCGGGTCGACGCCGGCCTTCTGCAGGATGTCGAGGTTGTACACCAGCGCGAGCGTGGAGACCTGCTGGGGGATGCCGACGAGCTTGCCGTCGACCGTGCCCAGGCGCAGCAGGCGCTGGTCGTAGGTCGGACGCAGCAGCGACGGTGAGAGCACCTGGGCGCCGAGCTGGCGGGCGTAGACGGGCAGCTGGTCGAAGCCGGCGACGGCGACGTCGGCGGTCCGGCCGGCCGAGCGGTCGGCGCTGATCTGCTGGACGAGCGCGCTGTAGTCCGGGGCGGTCGCGGTCAGCTCGACGGTCAGGCCGGGGTGTGCCTTCTCCATGTACGCCTTGCCGGACTTCGCGACGTCGTTGAGCGTGCCGACGGCCGCCATCCGCAGAGTCTTCACCCTGGCGGCGCATTCGGGCGACGCCGTCGCCCCGGCCACGCCCGCGACGCCAGCGTCCGCCGTGCGGGCCGTCGGGCGCACGTCGTCGGCGGGGTTGGACGAGCCCCCGCCCCCGCCGCAGGCCGTGAGGACGATCATGCCGAGGGCGACGACCGTCGGCAGGGTTCGACGCATGCGCATCAGGCGGGGGTTCCTCTCAGGCTCCGGCGCCGGTGCCGGCGATCCCGGTGGCAAGACGACGTTGGGCGATGACGAAGACGGCGAGCGACGGCAGGCTGATGACCAGTGCCGCCGCGGCCAGTTCGGCGAAGTCGGGAATGATCGACGAGGAGTCCGTCAGCAGGCGGGCGAGGGCCAGCGGCGGGGTGGCGATCCCGGGCGAACGGGCGACCAGCAGCGGCCACAGGTACTCGTTGTAGGACAGCAGGAAGCTGAACACCGACACCGTCGCGATCGCCGGCGCGGCAAGCGGGACGACGATCGAGCGCAGCGTCCGCCACGTGCCCAGCCCGTCAATCCGGGCGGCGTCGAGGACGGACGCCGGAATCGTCGTCATGTACTGGCGGAGCATGAAGATCATGCCGGCCTGGGTCATGAACGGCAGGACGAGGCCGATTCTCGTGTCGGCGAGGCCGAGGGCGGAGATCGTCACGTAGTTCGGCACCGCCGTGATCTGTGACGGCACCAGCAGGGTGGCCAGCACCATGCCGAACGCCGCGGCGCGGCCGCGAAAGCGCAGGCAGGCGAAGGCGTAGGCGGCGGGGATCGCGGTGGCCAGCTGCAGCGCGAGGATCGCGAGGCTCACCCCCACCCCGGTCACCAGGGCCGACCCCAGGTCGGCGTCCTGCCACGCCCGCCGGAACGAGTCGAGGTGCACCTCGGACGGCAGTGGATTGGAGTTCAGGCTGAGCGCGGTCTGCGGCGGCCCGAGCGCGGTCCGCAGCATCCAGACGAACGGCAGCAGGGCGGCCGCGATGCCGACCGCGAGCAGCGCCCAGCGGGCGATGGTCCCGGGGGCCGGCAGCCGGCGCCGTCCCGCCCCCGGCCCCCGCTCGGGGCGGGCCGGATGCCGGCGCCGGGTGCCGGCCCC
>NZ_JCBATA010000045.1:0-66011 GCF_059816245.1 Frankia sp. RB5 | reverse complement strand
GCATGCCAGTCCTGCGGGCTGGTGATCGACCGCGACCTGAACGCCGCGATCAACCTGCGTCACCTCGTCGCCGCTAGTACGTCGGAGACGGTAAACGCCCGTGGAGCCGACCATAAGACCCGCATGAGCGGGCGGGTGGCTGGGAAGCGGGAACCTGGCACGGCCAAGGCCGGTCAGACCAGGAGTGCCGGCGCGCAAGTGCCGGCGGCGTGAACGGCGAGCGCTATCGCTCATCGATCCGCAACGGTTTCTGGGACCGCGTCGTGGTTCAGGACTGACGCGGACCGTTCTGGTCCTCGGCGCTGGATTCCTCCTGATCCGGATCAGGATCCGGATCGCCGACGGATTCGCTGAAGGCGCGGGCGCGCTGCGCCGCGTCCGGGCTCGCACCCGAGAACAGCCGAGCGTCCTCGGTGGCGTCGGCGGTGTGGGCGGTGTCCTCGGCGGCCCGCTGCGCCGGCGCGGGCGGGGCGGCGGTGCGGCCATGCTGACCGGTCCGGTCGGACAGGGCCACGGAGGAGACCGGCACCCAGCTCTGCCGCCCGTCCTCGCGCTTGCGCAGCGGATGGTCGTCGGCGCCGTTGCCGTTCGGGCGAGCCTGCTGAGCGGGGGCGAACAGGTGGGCGGCGGCGTCGAACTCGATCCGGGTGCGGGGCAGGGCCGCGGGGTGATGGCGCTGGACCCAGACGACGAGCGCCTCCCGGACGTGGCAGCGCAGGTCGAAGGTGGTCGGCCCGTCCTTGCCGCTGACCAGGACCCGGATCCGGATGTGGTCGCCGACCGCGTCGGTCACCTGCAGCACGCAGGTCCGCCCGTCCCACAGGTCGGTGGACTCGACGACGCGGTGCAGCTCGGCGCGCATCCGCTCGAGCGGAATCTCCCAGTCCAGGTCGAGCTCCACCGCGCCGAGCACGGCGGACTCGCGGCGGGTCCAGTTCTGGAACGGCTCGGTGGTGAAGTACTTCGACGGCAGGATCAGCCGCCGGTCGTCCCAGATGTGCACGACCACGTACGTCAGGGTGATCTCCTCGATGCGGCCCCACTCCTCCTCGACGACCACCACGTCGTCGACGCGCAGCGCGTCGGTGAAGGCGATCTGCAGCCCGGAGAAGACGTTGGCCAGCGACGTCTGCGCGGCGAGGCCCGCGACGATACCGACGACGCCGGCGCTCGCGAAGATGCTCGCCCCCGCGACCCGCACGCTCGGGATCGTCATGAGCATGGAGGCGGCGGCGATCACCGCGATCACCACGACGGTGATCCGACGCAGCAGGCCGACCTGGGTGCGCACCCGGCGGGCGTGCCGGTTGTCGGCGACGTCGACCCGGTAGTGGGCCAGTGCCACCTCCTCGAAGACGAACGCGAGCACCGTCACGCACCAGGCGAGCCCGGCGATGAGCAGGATGCCGCAGACCCGCGCCGCGGACGCGGTCCAGTCCTGCTCGGGGGTCGCGCCCAGCGCGATCTGCAGCGCGATGAGGACCAGCGTCAGCCGCAGCGGCCGCGCGGCGCGTCGGGCCAGGTCGGCGACGATGCCCGAGTGCCGGCCGATTCGCAGTGCGACGCGGTGCACCACCAACGACGTGGCCAGGGCGAGCAGGACCGCGCCGGCGAGCACGGTCAGCACGGCGATCGTCGATCGCATGTCGGAGAACGAAAGGTCGGGCGCGGCGCTTGCACGCACAGGCGGGCTCCTCGTCCGTCGGGATTCGTTTCCCAAGTCCCCTGCCCATGCGCGGGCGCCACGACGAAGTGATACGCGTCATAGCCCCCCGGGGGTGTGGGTCAGCGGTCGTGGGTGGGGAGGAAGCGATACATCACGTAGAGGTCGACGTCGCCGAGCCAGGGGTGGCGAAAGGCGGCGGGCAGCGTCCCGACCAGGCGGAAGGCCAGGGAGCGCCACAGCGAGACCAGCCGGGGGTTGGCGGAGATCACCGCGTTGAGCTGCATCGCCCGATAGCCGCGGTCGGCCGCGTACTCGATCATCTGCTCGGCGGCGAGCCGGCTGGCGCTCTCCCAGTGCCCGCCGCCGCGCAGCCGCGGGCGGTGCGGCGGCCCGCCGTGGTCGACCCACTTCGGATCGACCAGCAGCGTGGCCTGCACGACGTGGTCGCCGAGGCCGGGCAGGCTGGGAACGAGCAGCGCGGTGGCGACGACCGTCGTCCCGTCCGGGCCGCCGCTCTCCTCCATGATCAGTACCTCGGCGGGCGACGGCAGCATCCAGGCGTCGCGTGCGGTGTCCTCATCGGTGTCCGGCGTCCAGGGGCACGTCTCGCCCTCGGCGACGACGGCGCGCCAGACAGGCCAGATCGCGTCCCAGTCCTCCGCGGACGCCCGCCGTGTGCGCACCTGTCCGATCCTGCCCGTCGACCACATCACCCGGGTAACGCCGAGGAGACGCCTGGCGCCGCGGCCGCAACGCCTGCGCGCCCGGTGGGTTCCCCTCGTCGATCCCGCGCTTACCGGCGACCCTATGCCCGGTATCGATCACCTGCCCGGCTTTGTCCGCGTGATCTGCTTCGCGTCGATCCGACGGTCACGGAATCTGTCGGCGCACCGTGAAGGTGGTGCATCCCTTCAGCCGGACCCGGCCGCTGAGTTCGTTGGGCTGATCGGCGCGGGGCCGCGTGGTGAGGTTGGCCATCCCATATCCCGCGGGCTGGTCGATCCACCGCTCGGCGGTGAAGTTCGCGACCCCGTCGGTGTAGGTGACCCGCATCAGGTATGAGCCGGAGGGAACGCCGGGATTGGTCGCGACCGCGTAGAAGTCGAACCTCGCCCAAAGATCCCGTGACGGCGTGGTGATGATGCTCAGCAGGACGCCGGTCACGCCCTGGGAACAGGTGTAGGCGCCACGCCAGCGACCGTTGAGGTCGACGGCCGCGGGCGCGGGGGTCGTCGCGGCGGGGGTCGTCGCGGCGGGGGTGGTGGGCGGCTGGGTGGGATCGCTGGACGGGCCGGTGCTCGGCGTGGGCACCGTGGGTGCGCTGGTCGGCGCGGCGGTCGGCGGCGTGGGGGGCGTGGCGGACGTGCTGCCGCCGCTGGTGACGACCATGGCGACGATCGTCACGGTCAGCACGCCGACGATGGCGATCGTGATGGGAATCCACTGGCTGGACAGCCAGGCCCGCCGGCCCGCCCGACGCGCCGCCGGTACCGCCCCCGGAGTCGGAGGCCGGCTGGGCCCGTCGGGGCTCGCCTCTGGTCCGAAAGGCGGTGTGGCTGGTCCGGAGGGGCTTCGCGCTGGCCCGGACGGGGGATACGGCCCGGGCGGTCCGAACCCGGCGGGCGCGCTGCCCGGCCCGGAGCGGGCGGCCTGGTGCGGCGGGACGAGGCGGGTGATCGGGAGCGGGACAGCCGCCTGGGCCGCGTGGCCTGTCAGCCGCCATTGCTCGTCGAGCAGTCGTGCCGTCGCGTCGGCCGGATCGGCGGCGTCGGGCAGCAGCCAGCGCAGCAGCGCCGCAGCGGTCGGTCGGCTGGCCGGATCAGGCCGCAGCGCCGCCTCGAGGATGGGGGCGAAACGTTCGGGGACACCGCGGATGTCCGGGCGCTCACCGATCACCCGGTAGATCAGTACCTCCGGGCGCCCCAGCCCGTACGGGGGGCGTCCCGTCGCGGCGAAGGCGACGGTCAGGGCCCACGAGAACACGTCGGCGGCCGGCCCGATCTGGTCCGCGGAGACCTGTTCGGGTGCCATGTAGCCCGGACTGCCCAGGATCGACCCCGGCCCGGTCAGGGGAGTCGCCTCGACCAGCCGGGACACCCCGAAGTCGATCACCTTTGGGCCGGTTGCCGACAGGATGACGTTGGACGGCTTGAGGTCGCGATGGACCACTCCCGCCTGGTGTATCGCGAGCAGCGCCTCGGCCAGGCAGGCGGCCAGCGTGTCCAGCACCGGTCCCGGCAGCGGGCCCTCGGCGTCGACGACCTCGGCCAGGCTCGATCCGGCGACGTACTCGGTGGCGAGCCACGGTCGGGGCGCGTCCGGATCAGCGGCGACGACACGGACCGCGCACGCCCCACCTACCGCGCGCGCCGCGTTCACCTCGCGCCGGAAGCGCAGTCGGAAATCGGGCTCGCCGGTCACGCGAGGCGAGATCAGCTTGATCGCGAGCGGCCGGCCGGCCGGACCGTTGGCGAGGTACACCACGCCCATGCCGCCCTCGCCCAACCGGGCCGCGATCGCATAGCCCCCGATCTCCGTCGGGTCGGTGCGGCGCAGTGGTGACACCGGCACGGTCGGCGAGCTCCTCTCCGCACGGGCGGCATCCGGCGGTGCGAACCGGTGTTTCACCGTAGACCGGACCGTCTGACATCGACTGTCCGGTTGCCGACCGCGAAGTCAGCCAGTCCCGGCAGCACAAGTCAGCCAGTCCCGGCAGCACAGTCAGGACTTCGGTACATGACCACCGCTCGCGTCGCGGCTGGGGTCGCGCGACGAACAGTTCCGGGCAGCGACCACGCCGGTGCAGCAAGTTGATCGGCGGTTGAATCGCACCCGCGTCGCGGCGCCTACCGTGTCCGGAGCACCTACATCGGCCAATCCGAAGCGCCGTCGATGCAACGGCTGGTGACTGTTCGGCATTTCCGCCCCCTGGGCCGCCAGGTGGAAGGTCGGGGGGCCGTACGCTGCATCGGACATCGGCCGCATCCGGCCGAAGCTGGAGGGGAAGCGAGTCATGGTCGCCGGATACGAGGCCTTCGAGTCAGAACTACCCGATCTCTCAGAGATCGATCTCGCCCACCTTCAAGATCACAAGAATCGGCGCATCCGGGACGCCGTGGTCGCGCTTCGGCGGGCTTCCGAGGCCCCGTTGGGCGCACAGTCCGGATTCAACTCCGTCATCGGGGCGCCGCCCGTGACGGATTGACCCGGAAAAGGGATGGTCCGGTCACGGCGGTGGAGGGTCGATTTCGAAGTCGATGCGATCTCCGGCGGAGATCTTCGCGAATATCGGATGTTCGGATCCGAGTCCCGCGTGGAGTTCCTCCAGCACCTCCGGGCTGACGGTGTTTCCGACTCCATCGATGCCCGCGTTCGCCAGGCTGGTCGCACGGTTGGCCGTGGAAATCATGGTCTGCGGATGCTCATAGCCGAGGTGCGTCTGCAGACTGCTCTCGACCAGCCGGTCAAGCTGGTTCCTTTCGTGCACCCTTCCGAGGTCGTCAAGGCAGTTGGCGAGATTGGCAGCACCGTAGTAAATGAACGGATGGCCAGGGGGAAGGGATGACTGCAGCTTGGCGAGTGTCTGTTCGGCGATCGTCGCCGCGGCCGCCGCGTTGCCGAGCCGGCGGCTGGTGACGGCCAGGGCGTTCGCCGCGCCCAGCGTATCGAGGCTGTCCGCTCCCAGATGGTTCTGGGCGCGATGGAGTGTGTCTTCGGCCAGCCGACGGGCGGCGACCTTCTCCCCGGCCAGGCAGAGATCATAGGTCAGGCTGACGGCGGTGGCAAGGGTCTCGCGATGGTCCAGACCGAATCGGTCACGAAACGCTCTGAAAGTGGATTCGGAGATTCGGCGAGATTCATCCTCTCGGCCACACCACCTCAGGGACACTGCGAAGTTACGAAGCGATCTCAGTGTATCCGCGTGGTCCTCGCCGAGATTTTCTCTGCACTCCTCCTGCGTTTTTTGCAGTATGGCGAGTGACTCCAGGTACCGTCCGCACTCCCGCAGATCCCGGGCGTAGCTGTCAGTATACTGAAGAATGTCAACCTTCTTGGCGGGGGGCTCCTGTGCGCGTACGCGCTCATGAATGTCTCGACTTAGCTCGAGGGCCCGGCGGAAGTCGCCGACGAAGCGCAGGGAGACGGCCAGGTTGTTCGCTGCGCTGATTCCGTCCTCGCGGTCAAGCCAGCTGTTGATCCGAAATCGTTCGTATGTCTGTTCGTCGAGTGCGCGTGCCTGCTGGTACTGCCGCATCCCCCGGAGGTCACCACCGAGCGCCCGCGCCGCGCGCAACGACAGGTCGTGGTCGCGGCCGAGGGCGCGGACGAGTCGCTCCCTCGCCGCCTCGTCCAGCTCTCGAGCCGTCGTCGGATCGCCCAGCGCGCGAAGGCTGTCAGCAAGATCGAGGGCGATCCGCAGGGTCCGCCGGTCGTCTTCGCCGAAATTGTCACGCCAGACAGGAAGAATCTCGCTGGCGAGTTCTCGACAGTCACCGAGGTGCCGCTGCGTGTACAGGCTACGGACAACGTTACGGACCAGCTCGGAGACAGCCCTGACGGTGGAGTGGACCGCGTCCGCCGCCCGGATGTGCGGGCGTAGCTGGGCATAGCGAGTCCATGCCTGCGGGCCGTCGGGGTCGCCCGGATCGGCGGCAGCCAGCAGCTCCTGGGCCCGCCGACGGGCCTGCGCCCTGCGTTGTGGCGTCAGATCGTCGCGGAGGACCGCCTGCACCAGACGGTGCATCTCCAGGCAGGAACTCCCGTCCTTGTCCACCACCCGAGCCAGCGCGTGCTCGGTCACGTTGCGCACCGCGGTTGCCAGCAGGAGAGGATCCCGCAGCGCCTGGTCGTCGGGATCTGACAGGTCGCGAAGGTCGTCTCCGGCCAGGATCTCCATACTGATCGGCTCCGGGCCGAGGAAGGCACACAGTTCGGCGAGCCGCGCCGCGACCGGCATCTGCTCGCGGAGCCGCTCGACCGACAGGAGCCAGGTGCGGGCGACCGGTCTGGGATAGGTGGGAATCTCCCCTTCCAGCAGCAGCGGGCGCGGGCTGCGTTCGAGGAGCTCCAGATAGCCCTCGGCGGACATCCCGGTCTCGGCATGCCAGGCGCCGGCGTGCTCCAGGGCCAGGGGCAGGTCGCCCAGGGCCTCGGCCAGGCGGGCCGCCATGTCCTCGGTGAGTGAGGGGGCCCGTCGCCGCAGCAGGGCCACACTCTCGTCCCGGCTGAACACCCCGACCTCCAGGCGGGCCTGTCGTCCCTGCCAGCGCTGGTTGCGGGAGGTGACGAGCACGTGACCCGGTCCGGATGGCATCAGCGGGGCGATGTCTTCCGGGCTCTCGGCGTTGTCGAAGACCAGGAGCCAGCGTCGGTAGGGATCCCCCCGCCGAAGCGCGTTGATCACTTCTGTGACGGGCTCGTGCCCGGGCCGCTCCGGCAGGTGCAACGCGTCGGTCAGCGCGGCCAGGCTGCTGCGGACCAGGGCCGGTTGGTCGCAACCGACCCAGCAGACCAGGTCGTAGGAGGATCCGAAGCGGTGGGCGTATTCCCCGGCGATCTGGGTCTTGCCGACTCCACCCAGACCCTGCAGGACGAGCGTGCGGGTAGGTGCCGCATCGGTGCCGACGAAGCGTTCGCGTAGTGCGGCCAGCTGGTCCTCCCGACCGACGAAGGCCGGATTCCGGGCCGGGACGCCGGTCCAGATCTGCGGCGGCGCGCCGGGAAAGCGCGCGGAGGTCGTTGATCTGGCCAGCGGCGGAGTGTCGGGGGACCGGCGGGTGGGGCGGCCGACTGCGGCGAACAGCGCCCGCCGTGCCGCGCCCTCGTCCAGCCCAACCAGCTCGGTGAGGTCGAGGCCGTCGAACTCGGCCGGTAGCTCCACATCCTTCACCCGCAGGGCGAGCGGCGGGTGAACGGCGCCGACCCCGCCACCGGCCACGTCCGCGCGCAGGTGGTCCGTGCTGTCGGGGGAGCTGACATACGCGGGGGAGAGCACGACGACCGTGCGGACGTCCGCGTCCCCGGTGGTTTTCGGCGCGGCGCCGTCCCGCCCGTCGAGCGACTCGACGGTCACGGCGAAGCCCACCGTCGCCAGCTCTCCGGCGATCCAGTCGGCCCAGTTGCGGTCGCGCGGGGCGTGGCTCACGTGTATCGCCAGGGGTATCTCGGCCTGCTGGCGCTCGAATCGCGCGAGGTGACGCCGCCGCTGCCGTTCGTCCTGCGCGGGCAGCTCGCTGACTTCGCCTTCGGTGAGATGCGCGGTCAGCCGCTCGTACGCCGCGAGCAGCGTGCCCTCCTGGTGGGGACGGTCGCCGAAGACCGCCAGGATCTCCTCGTAGGAGTAGTACGGCTTGTAGGGAATCTCGACGTCGCCCCAGTATCGTTCCCGCTCGCCGGGGTCCATGCCTCGCAGAAAGGAGTCGAAGGTGGCGCGGGCGACATCACGACCCCGTTCGAGTTTTGCGCGCTCGCTGTCCTCCACCCGCATCGGAACGGGCAGAATTCGAATTCCGCGGTCGCGTTCCGGGCCGGCGATCGAGCGTGCGACGGCGGCGGCTCCTTCGATGCTCTGCGCGCTGAGGGTGAAGCAGTTCACGACGATGTCGGGCAGGTGTAGCGTACAGATTCCCGCCGTGTCGCTCAGGCCCGTCCTACTGTCTATCAGGATCCAGTCGTAGGACTCGCGCATGCTTTCCGCGACGGCGTCGAGGAAATCTGCTCCGCCGCGCTCCTCGTAGAAGGAGGTCCAGTCGAACGAGCTCAGCCGCCGGGAGTACGCGGCGTCGTGCCGCCCCGAGCACACGAAGTCAACTGTCCCGCCGTCGGGAAAATCCCAGTTCAGGGATTCGGCGTACGGGGTGATCGCGCTGGCCCGCTCCAGCCAGTCCTCCTCCCCGCGGATCGGGGGAGACAGTGCGGCAGCGGTGAAGTCCCAGATCAGATCCATTACCCCACGGGTCGAGCGCAGCTGCGGGTCGTGCAGGAACGGATGGAAGTACCGCTGGAGGCCGGGTGCTTCGAGATCCCAGTCCACGACGAGGACCCGCCGGCCGTTACTCGCCAGCAGCCAGGCGGTGTTGGCGAGCGCCATCGAACGCCCCGTACCACCCTTGTAGGAGTAGAAGGTGACGATGCGCCCCTCCGATGCGACTGACACGGTCTTCTCCTACGGGCCGTCGAGAAACGGCCGACGACGTGGGGGAGAGCTCGGCCGGCGGACCGCGGATGGCGCCCGGAAGACGCGGGCCTGGGTGTCCACGAGTAGTTGCAGAAGCGAGGTGTCGAACTCCTCCTGGCTGTGGATCTCCATACGGAGAAAGTTGTCTCCCCGAACGACGTTCTTCCACAGCGCGCGCTCGAGCGATTCCTTCAGGGCGGTCGCGTGCGTGGCTGTCTCGGCGTCCTCCGGGTTCCAGGGCACCAGGACGCCGGTGAAGGGCTCGTTGCGGTCGTCGTACTCCCGCAGCGCGCTGTAGTAGTAGTCGAGCTGGGACGCCCAGGCGTCGACGATGAAGATGACCACCTCGTTGCGCTTACGAGAGGTCTCGAGGAGCTCGCTGATCCCGTTCTGGAGTCTGACGATCTGAGAGGACATGTCGTGGCGAGCGGCAACCGCCTGAGCGGAGACGCACACCCGCTGGGGAAAGCGAGGGTGGTACGGCATCCACTCGTCGTACTGGTTGCCGTAGGACTCCAGCTTGCTGCGCAGACGTGACAGTTCCGCGGTCGAGGCGACCGCCAGCACGAACGTCACCCGTTTGGGACCTCCACCCTCCTCGCCTGCCCCGGCCGGCTCGCCCATGATCCCGGGAGGAAGGCCCCGGGCGACGGTGGTGGCGATCTCAGCCGGGGCCCCGGCACGGTCATCGCGTGGCGTGCCCGGCGGGGAAACACCCATGGCCCCAGAGCCGGGCGCATCGTCCCGCTCGCCCGGGTAGTCATCCTCACCCGCCGCCGCATCCGGGCCGAGGGCGGAGCCCACGACCGCGATGCTCGGCCGATCGGCAACGGGGCCGGACGGTTGGAAGGCGCTATGGATCTTGTCGAAATCTGGCGCCCTGGTCAGTGGAGGTAACGCTGAGTTCTCCGCGAGATACACGATCCGTTCCGCCAGCGTCACCAGGAACTCCTGGTACTCGTCGTGGTTCCGTGTCAGCTGGAGCAGGTAGCGCAGCCCGTGGCGAGCGTAAAGCTTCCCGAAACCGACGTGATCATACTGCAGTTCCGCGAGGACCGCCGGCGGATCTGGCAGCGGGGTCCAGATCACGGGGAGAAGTGTCGGCGAGCGCACTCCGCCGCTCTCCTGCCCGTGCTGGCGGCGGTCCTCGAATGCACGCCACTCCCGGCCGCAGTACTCGCTGGCGAAAAAGCTCCGGGAACAGATCGCGACGAAGGTCCGGCACCGGCGAAGCGCCTCGGCGAGCTCCGCGGACCACGCCTCGCCGGGTTGGATGCTGGTGGTGTCAAGGAAACCGACCTCCTCGGCGGAGGGATGGCCACAGCGGGCGCGCACCTCTCGCCGCAGATCGCCCACGAAGCGGTGCAGGTAGCTGTCACCCTGGCCGTCGAGGCGCGCATAGCTGAGAAAGAAGTACAGGGGCAGCCCGGCCATCTGGCGTCAACCGCGTCGCCGCTGGCGCGGAGAGAGCCACACAGGCGGGCGCGACCGCGGGCGTCGATCAGACCTGCCCGCCAGGATACCGGGCTTTTGATCCGCTGGCCTCGGGCAGCCCGGTCGGTGGTTCGGCGGCTCGCGGAGGGCTTCCGCGGGCGCCCGCCGTGGTCTGTCGTTTCCCATCCAGTGCCCCCGCACCCCGCGCAGCCCGCTTCCCGGCCGCGACAGGTGTCGATGAGTCGCGGAATCCGAGTCTACGACGTGGTCTCGGATCGGGTGTGAGCATCGGTTCCCAGGTTGGGCCGGTGGGTTGGCCGCATTGCGCGCGCCGGCCGCCGGGGACGGCTAGATTTGGAAGATCAGGGTGGGCCGGGGAGGTAATGCAGTGTCCAGCGGATCGGCAGGCATCGAGTCTCACCAGCCCGATATGACCGGACTCGATCTAGAAATGATCTTGAAAGTCCCCGGTGTGGAGCTCGGTCGCGCGCTGCGCCGACTCCGCCGGGAGGCTACTGCCTCACTGTCCCGATACTCGGGTTTCGCGAGCGTCGCGCCATCGGCAGACCAGGTGGTCTCGGTCGGCCCTGGCAATGACGCTTGAGTTTTCCGGGGCGGGTCCGCCCGCCACCTCCGAATGGCCGTATAATGTCCCGTTCGAGGAGCTCGTCGGCCAATCGTACTGGCTAGGCGAGCCCTTCCAGCAGGTCGTTCTCAAGGTGCACAGCAGGTGCAATCTTTCTTGCACCTACTGCTACGTCTATCACCAGGCGGACCAGGGTTGGCGAGATCAGCCCGTGGTGATGAGCCGGCGGACTGTAGAGGCGACGGCCGCGCGGGTCGCGGCTCACGCACGCAGGCACAGCCTTGCGGACGTGCAGATAGTCCTGCACGGCGGCGAGCCGGTGCTGGCCGGAACCGATCTGCTCGAGCACGTGGTCGACACGTTTCGGGACGTAATGCCGGCAGCGAGCCGGCTCACGTTCAGCCTGCAGACCAATGCGACGCTGCTCGACGGCGCCATGCTTGAGCTGTGTCGTGCCCGGGAGATCCAGATCGGGGTGAGCCTCGACGGCGGAGCGGCTCGGCACAACCGGCGGCGGCCGCGGCGGAACGGCCGCGACAGCTTCGACGCGGTGCGGGCCGGGCTTGCGCGGCTGACAGCCGAGCCATTCCGTGTCGTTTTCGGGGGCCTGCTCTGCGTCGTCGATCCGGCGAACGACCCGGTGGAGGTCTACGAGGGTCTGCTCGCGTGGCATCCACCCGCGGTCGACTTCCTGCTACCGCACGGGAACTGGTCGGCCCGCCCACCCGGGCGGGTGGCGGACGATCGGCGTACGCCGTATGCGGACTGGCTCGTAACTCTGTTCGACCGGTGGTACTCCGCGCCGGAGCACGAAACGGACGTACGTCTGTTCGAGGAGATCATCGTAATGCTCCTCGGTGGCCACAGCAGGATCGAGACCGTGGGCCTCACCCCGTCCGCCGTGATCGTGGTCGAGACGGACGGCTCGCTGGAGCAGGTCGACGCGCTCAAGTCCGCCTACCACGGCGCGGCGGGGACTGGTCTGCACGTTGACCGGGACGACCTTGATGCCGCGCTGCGTCATCCGGGCATCGTGGCGCGGCAGATCGGCGCGGCGGCGCTCGGCGCCGAGTGCTCGCGTTGCCCCGTCCATCGAGTCTGCGGCGGCGGGTACTACCCACATCGCTACCGGCCCGGATCGGGCTTCCGGAACCGCTCGGTGTACTGTCCGGACCTGTTCGCACTCATCACGCACATAGGCCGTCGGATCCGGGCCGATCTCGACGATGCCCGGCGCCGGACCGAGTGAGCGTGCGGTTCCACCAGCTCGCCGAGTCCGATTTCGACGAGCTGGCGGCCGGGCGTGCGGGGGACGATCTCATCCATCGCCTGCGGGCGACCCAGCTGAGCCGGCGGATGCTGGCGCTACGCGCCGTCATGGACGACGCCGCGCGGCTCGTCCCCGACGCGGCCGCCGACAGTGGGCTGGCCCACAGCTACGGAGCCCTCGCCGCGGCCCAGCAGGCGCGCCCGGACACGGTCGCCGAACTGCTGACGTCGCCGGGATTCGGGCTGTGGACGATGTACTGCCTACGGCGAATGCGTGGCACGGTGTCGTCCGCCGTTCCGATCGCGGGTGATCTCGCTGGCCTCGGCGCCCTGGCCGTCGTGGCCGCGCTGCGGACCGGCATCGACATCGAGGTGACCCTCTTCGCCTGGCAGGGTGAGCTGGTGCTGCCCACGGTTGGTCGCCATCGCGGAGTGCTGGCCGGCTGGCTGCGGGGGCGGGTGGCCGGCGGCGAGCTCACCATCCATGCGCGCGTTCCGCGGCCCGGGGGCGTCACGCGGATGAGGATCTCGTGGCGTTCGGAGTCCGGCGACGACCCAGGACCCTGCGGTTCGGCCCGTTCCTGGCGGCGGGTTCCGGCCCTGCGCAGCGAGATGGCCGGGCGAGGGATAGACCTGCGGCTCGACTTCGTCGACCCGGTTCGTCACCACCTCGGACTGCCCGTGAGTGGTGACCTCGAGCCGGAAATGATCGAGCAGTGGCAGAGACGCCTGGACGACGGATGGCGAATCCTGTGGCAGCGGGATCAGGTGGCGGCCCGGGCCCTTGCCGCGGCGGTCACCACGATCTTCCCGTTGCGCGCGACGGACGGCGCGACCGAACTGAGCGCCTCGGCCGGGGATGCCTTCGGAGCGGTCGCGATGACCTTGCCGCGGGACGGCCTGTCCTGCGCCGCGGCCCTGCTGCACGAGTTCCAGCACAACAAGCTGTCCGCCCTGCTCGACCTGTTCACACTGTGTGAACCGGCGGATGGCCGGCTGTTCTACGCGCCCTGGCGGGCCGATCCGCGCCCGCTTGCCGGCCTTCTGCAGGGTGCCTACGCCTATCTCGGCCTCACGAAGTTCTGGGACGACGAACGCCGGGCGCATCCGGACCATCGATATGCGCACTTCGAGTTCGCCCGGTGGCGGGAGGACGTGTGGCGAGTTCTGATCATCATGCGGTTGTCCGGGGCGATGACCCCGCTCGGGCTGCGCTTCCTGGACGGCATGCAGGCGGCGGTCTGGGCGCACCGGCTGGCGACAGTGCCGGACGAGCCGCGGTGGCTGGCCGCGTGGATCAGCGCCGAGAGCAGGCTCAGCTGGCGGCTGCGCAATCTCGAGCCGTCAGCCGACCAGGTCGTGCCGCTCGCGCGAGCGTGGCTCGCGGGGCGGCCGGCTCCCGCTGACCTGCGGGTGTCCGCCCGGGTGCAGGCGGGGCCGCGAGCGCTGCCGCGGAGCATCCAGCTGGAGCTCGCACATCTCCGGCTTCGCGAGCCGAAAGCCTTCCAGGCCGCGTGGGAGGGCGTACCCGGTGCCCTTGGCGACGACGTCCCGGCGGCGGAGCAGGCGCACGCGCTCGGAGACCTCGCGGCGGCCGAGGACGGCTATCGGGCCCGAATCGCAGAGGATCCGCGCCGCCTCGATGCCTGGTCCGGGCTTGCCCTGTGCGCCTGGGAGTCGAAGGCAGCCAGCGCTCGGACGCTGGCCACCTGCCCGGAACTCGTCCGCGCGTTGCATCATGCGGTCGAGGAGCTGAGCGGGCGGCGGCCCGATCCCGTGCTCCTCTCGTCCTGGTTGCCCGCTTCGTCGGCGCACTCGGCCAACGCGGGCCCCGGGCTATAGCGGCGGCGGCTCGAAGTCGAAGTCGAGGCGCTCGCCGCGCAGGCCCGCCTGCACGTCTGGATGCTCCTCGCTAAGAACGCGCCGGTAGCGGCGCATCGTGTCCTCGGCGAGCGCCTTGCTCTCGTCCGCCCGTCCCGTGGCATCCATGTCCAGCGCCACATTGGTCGCGCAGACCAGGGTGTGCGGGTGGTCGGGACCGAGCAGCTCCCGGAAGTTGGCCAGCGTCCGCTCGCCCATCGCCAGCGCCTCGTCGGGGTGCCCGAGCGCGGCGCGCACCGTGGCCAGATTCGTCACACAGGTCAGGGTGTAGTGATGGTCTTCACCCAGCCGTGCCCGCAGGCCGGTGAGCGCGTCGGTGAGCAGCTCCTCGGCGTCCGGAACCCGGTCGAGCTGGCGGTACACCAGAGCGAGGTTCAACGCGCAGCCGTGGGTGTACGGGTGTTCGGGGCCGAGGACGTCGCGGAACCGGCGGATGGTCTTCTCGATCCGTTCGGTCGCCTCGTACGGGTCGGCAGCCACCCGTTGCGCGTTTCCCAGGCTGATCGCGGCGGCGAGACTGTCGGGATGTTCCGAGCCGAAGTTCGGCGCATCGGTGTACCGCTCGTACACTTCGCGCGCGAGCTCCAGCGCACCGACGAAGTCGCCGGCCTTGCGCCGCGCCACGGAGAGGTCCTTCGCCGCCAGCAGAACATAACTGTGATCAGCGGGGATCACGCGGCGCTGAACCAGATCCCGGCAGAGGAGATTGACCTGCTCCGCCAACTGCCTGGCCTCCAGGTAGAGGCCGGCCTGGCGCCGATCGCGGGCGACCGCGGTCATGGACTGGGCCACCCACATGTCCTCCCCGCCCGCCGCCGCACGACGATCCGCCAGGGTGCGCTCGTCGGCCTCGAGGGCACGGCCGTAGGAGCCGATCAGTCCGTAGTCGACGGAGAGGTTGTTGGCGGCCCGCAGGGTGGCGGGATCCTCCTCACCGAACAGCGCCCGGTGCCGGGCCAGGGAGTCCTCGTCGAGCCGCCATGCCTCCTGGAACTCGCCGCGGGCACGCAGATCCGCGCCGTGGCCGTTCAGGATCAGCAGGGTCTCCTCGTGGTCCGCGCCAAGCACCCGGGTGATGGCCTCGAGGGTGGGCCGGCGCAGCTCGTAGGCCTCCCGATAGCGACCGAGGGTCCACAGGATGTTCGCCTTGATGCCCTGGAGGACGAGCACGTCCGGGTCGTCCGGCCCGGAATCGGCGATCCAGGACTCGAGCGCCCGGTCCGCCTCGACCAGGCCGATGGTGAGGTCGCCGGTATGGAAGAGATAGCGCACGATGGCCTCGACCAGCCGGCGCGCGGGGGGCTCCTTCGCCCGGTAGACCTCCGAGGGCACGATGTGCGGCAGCAACTGGTTGAGCTGCGGCCAGTTCTGCTGGCGGTCCGGGTCGCCGGGGTCGGAGGCGACCAGCAGCTGGTGCACCTCGTCACGGATGCGCTCCCGATCCTCGGCGGGCAGCTCCTCGCGGATGGCGATCTGGACGAGCCGGTGCACCTGCAGCGTCCGCGCGCTGGTGTCGATGCGGGCCAGGGCGTAGCGGCCGATGTCGCGGATCGCGCGACTGACCGCGAGGCGGTCCCGCATCGCCGTGCCGAAGTCGGAGTTGAGGATGTACTTGCCGCGGTCGAGCAGCTCCAGGGAGATCGGCTCCGGGCCGAAGAAGGCGCAGCGACGCAGCAGCCGCAGCGCGAACGGCGACTGCTCCTCCAGCCGGCTCATCGACAGGCTCCACACCGCCGCCACCGACATCGGATAGTCGGTGGGCTGGCTCTCCGCGAGCAGCCGGCCGGACGCCTCGCGGAAGAGCTGCAGATACTCCTGGGCGGCCATGCCCGTCTCGAACTGCAGCGCGCCAGCCTGCTCGAGGGCGAGCGGGAGGTCACCGAGCGCCCCGGCCAGCTCGATCGCGTCGCTCGCGGTGATCCCCGGGACCCGCCGGCTCAGGAACTGCACGCTCTCGGCACGGTCGAAGACGTTGACCTCGATCGCGTCGACCTGGCCCAGCCAGCTCCGGTCGCGTGAGGTCACGAGGACATGGCCCGGGCCATGCGGGATGAGGGAGCGGATCAGCTCGGGGCTCTCGGCGTTGTCGAAGACGAGCAGCCAGCGCCGGTAGGGGTCGCCGCGGCGCAGGGCGTCCAGGACCAGGGCGACGGCGTCCTCGGTGCGCAGGGGGCCGCCCTCCGTCAGGCCGAGGCGCGGGGCGAGTGCGGCGAGGGCGGAACGGATGACCGCCGGCTGTTCGGCGCCGACCCACCACACGAGGTCGTAGTCGGTCTGATAGCGGTGGGCGTACTCGACGGCGAGCTGGGTCTTACCGACCCCGCCCATCCCCTGCAGGGCGTGCGGCAACACCGCCGTGACATCGAGGCTGTCCGACGTGATCCGGCCTCGCAGCTCGGCGAGCAGACCTTCCCGGCCGGTGAAGTTCTTGTTCCGTTGCGGCACGCTTCCCCACACGATCGGCACACGCCGACCGGTGTCCTGCACCGGAACCGAACTTACCACCGCGTCCACCCTGTTGTCCCCCGCGTCAGTCGGCTGGCCCCGCGTCAGTCATCAACGCGAGGCATGGACTCCTGGAGCTTCCCACGCCTCGTGAGCTGGCTTCGTGCTGCGGTGCCCGAGCGCCCGACCCTGCGGAAACTACAACTGTACTGAGAGGTTGAATGCTACCTCCACGGGGCGGGGGATAGAGGGCGTTCACCCTGTTGTGAGTCCAGTTCGGTTGTCGGGAATCCGTCCATCTTGGGAGCGCGTGCACCAAATCCTGATCCTGATGTTGGTCTGCGCTGGGATTTTGCGAAAACGCGCAGGTCAGCCAGTGGACCCGGAGCTGGCCGACGCCGGCGCACCGGGCGGCGCGGACGCCCTGCCACGTATGGGCGCGTGTCCCGCCGCCCTGACCCCCGGGCAACGGCTCCACGACCGGGGCCCATGGTTCGCTGGCTCGGCCGGCATGGATCGCCGGACCGTTGGCAGACGGTGGTCAACCACTATTCGGACAGCCTGGCAGGCTTTTGCCGATGTGGCCGAGCCAACTGGTCCGGGAGTCGGCCGACCCGGTCTCCGATAGGATTTGCCGACGTCGGGGACGGTCGACGAGGGGCACCACCACATTGGATGTCGAATCAGTCGTAGCGGATGGCGGCAGCGCGATTGCACCTGGAGCGCCCATGGCTGCGCCGTTCCCGGGCTGCGGGCTGGTCGGCACAGCTCCTGCCTGTCGGCCTCCGTCGGGACCAGCCGGCTCGGCGCCGGATGGCGTTGCCTGCTGGACAGGCAGGGTGCGGCTGGCTGGTCGCAGATGTACGAGGGTCGCGCGATGACGCCTCGCCCGGACCCCGGCCCGTTTCCCGGGACACGGCCCTTTTCGGAGGCCGACGCGGGCCGGTTCTTCGGGCGGGCCGCGGCCGCGCATTTGTTGCTGGCGAACTGGCTGGATAACCGGCTGGTTGTCGTGTGCGGACCATCTGGCGCGGGAAAGACTTCACTATTGCGTGCCGGTCTCCTTCCGAACTGTTCCTCTCTGGACGCCGACGTACTGGCGGTAGGTCGGGTACGGCGACCCGCCGCCGAGTCCGACGGCGACGGCGTGCTGGCCGCGAGCGCGCTGGCGACCCCGGAGGCGGGCGAACCCTGGACCCGGCGCCGCCAGGACATCAACCCGTTCGCCGCCGAGCTGCTGCGCACCTGGTCCGGCCCGGGTGGAGACGCGCCTCTGCCGCGGGAGCTGCGCGACGCGCTGTACGGACATCCGCCGGCCGGGCCAGCCCCGGGCCGGCCGGGTCATCCGGGTCATCCGGGCCAAAGCGACCACGCGCGTCCCGCCGTGGGCTCGAACCATCGGCTGGTCCTGGCCGCGGTGGACCAGTTCGAGGAGCTGTTCGCGCCGGCCCCGCCGCCCATGGACGCCCTGCGCGAGCAGTTCCTGGCCCTTCTCGGCGCGGCCGTGGCCGCGCTGCCGAATCTTCGGCTGCTCCTGGTCGTCCGGCAGAGCGGGCTGGCCTCGCTCGAGCCGCACCTGCCGGTCCTCGCGGCCGGCCGCGAGGCCGCCCAGGTCGTCATCGCACCCCTGGATCGTGACGCGGCCGCTCTGGCGCTCGCCGAACCGGCCCGGCTGGCGGGCAGCCCGCTGTCCCCGGAGTCCGTCGACGCCTGTCTGGACGATCTGACCACCAGCCGGGTGATGGACGCCGCGGGTACTCCCGCCACCCTGGCAAGCGACCGCGTCCAACCGCTGCACCTGCAGCTCGTCGCGAGCGCGCTGTGGCGGGAACGCACCGGCCGCTCCGCGGTCGCGCTCGGGCGAGCACCGGCGTGGACCGCGACCAACGCTCCGCTGTCCGCGTACCTGACCCAGGTCGTCGCGCGGGAGGCCCGGCGGCACGACCTCGACGCCGGCGAGGTACGCCACTGGCTGGCCCACACCTTCATCACCGAGCGAGGCCGTCGTGCGGGCGTCGACGAGGGTCTCGCCATGACCGCCGGCATGCCCACGGAGCTCCTCGATGCGCTCGTCGAACGGTATGTGCTCGTCGGCGAGTGGCGTGCGGGCGCCCGCCGGTTCGAGCTGTTCGACGACCGCCTGATCCCGGTGCTGCAGGCGGCAGTGCCGGACTGGCCGGTCACCGCTTCGGCGGTGACGGCGATCAGCGCGGCCGACTATCTCCAGGCGGCACTGATCAGCCGGGCCGACGGTGATGCCGCCGCCGCCCGCGGTCACGCCGGCGAGGTGCTGCGGCCGGACTCCGTCCATCCGCGTACCCGCGCCCAGGCCCTGCAGCTGCTCGCCGACATCGACGGCGAGCAGGGGTACTTCGACCGGGCGGTGCGGGGATATCGGCAGGCGGCGGAGCTCTACGGGTCGCTGCCGGATGTCGAGGCATCGGGGCACGCGCTGGCGCAGGCCGCCCGACTGCTGCTGCGCACCGGCCGGATCGGGGCGGCGATCGGGGAGCTGCAGTCGGCTGCGGCCCGGATCCCGGACGATGCCGACATTCATATCGATCTTGGTCGGGCCCTGTGGTACTCGGGCCAGCGCTGGGCTGCCGCCGCGCTCTTCTCGACCGCGCTCACGCTTGCCCCCCGGTCGGCGACAGCGCTGGCCGAACGCGGGCGGCTGCGCGTCGAGCTCGGTGACGACGCGGCGGCGCTCGAGGACCTTGACCGCCTGGGCCGGCTGGCCACGGGAGTCGCCGCTGGCAGTGTGGCGGCCCTCGGTGCGGTGGCTGGGGCCGCGGAGACCCGCGCGGCCCGGGCACTGGCGCTCGCCCGGCTCGGTCAGCCGGCGACGGCCTCCGCGGAGACGACGGCGATCCTGGACGACGCGGCGGACAACGGGCCGGTGCTGTGGCATGCGGCCGGGGTGTTCCGTGTGATCGGCGACGACACGCGTGCTGACGAGCTGCTTCGGCGGGCCGTGGAGGCGCGTCGGCCCGCGCTGCTGCCGCACCAGCGCCGAGAGGTGGACCGGTTGTTGGGCAATCCTGGCGCGAGGATCTGACATCCGACGATCCGTTGGTCCCATGACGGTGTGATCAGGTGCTTGCCCAGAGCGGGCCGCTTTGCGACCGCGGGAGTCGGAAGGGATGCACACGGATGGCGCTGCACGGGCAGGCGAGTGGGGAGCGGGCGGGGCGGACGGTCGAGGTGCGGCCGCGGCTGGTGCGGCCGGGGGCCGTCGACACGAGCGTGCCGCGGTTCCGGCTACCGGCGGAGTCGATGCCGCCGGAGACCGCCTACCAGATCGTGCACGACGAGCTCATGCTCGACGGGAACGCCCGGCTGAACCTGGCCACGTTCGTCACGACCTGGATGGACCCGGCTGCCGACCGGCTGATGGCGGAGTGCTCGTCGAAGAACATGATCGACAAGGACGAGTACCCGCAGACCGCCGAGCTGGAGGGGCGCTGCGTCAACATCCTCGCGGATCTGTGGCATGCCCCGGACGCCGAGCACGCGGTCGGATGCTCGACGACCGGATCGTCCGAGGCGTGCATGCTCGCGGGACTGGCGATGCTGCGCCGCTGGCGGGCGCGGCGGCGGGAGGCGGGTGCCCCGACCGACCGGCCGAACATCGTGATGGGGATCAACGTCCAGGTGTGCTGGGAGAAGTTCGCCCGTTACTGGGACGTGGAGCCGCGTCTGGTACCCATGGCGCCCGGTCGGACCCATCTGACGGCCGACGAGGCGGTCGCCCGCTGTGACGAGAACACGATCGGTGTCGTGGCGATCCTCGGGTCGACCTTCGACGGCAGCTACGAGCCGGTCGCCGAGATCGCCGCCGCCCTCGACGAGCTCGCCGCGAGCGAGGGCGGACCGGACGTCCCGGTGCACGTCGACGGGGCGTCGGGCGGGTTCATCGCCCCGTTCTGCGACCCCGACCTGGTCTGGGACTTCCAGCTCGACCGGGTGGTGTCGATCAACACGTCGGGGCACAAGTACGGGCTGGTGTACCCGGGCGTCGGCTGGGTGCTGTGGCGGGACAAGGCGCATCTGCCTGACGAGCTCGTCTTCAAGGTCGACTACCTCGGTGGCACGATGCCGACCTTCGCGCTGAACTTCTCCCGGCCGGGCGCGCAGGTCGTCGCGCAGTACTACACGCTGCTCCAGCTCGGATTCGCCGGCTACCAGCGGGTGGCCCGGGGATGCCGAGACAACGCCCGCTGGATCGCCGCGCGGGTGGCGGAGATGGGGCCGTTCGAGCTGGTCTCCGACGGCAGCGGCATCCCGGCGTTCGCGTTCCGGCTGCGCGCGGACGTCACCGACTACACCGTGTTCGACGTCTCGGAGCTGATGCGGATCCGGGGCTGGCTGGTGCCGGCCTACCACTTCCCGCCGGCCCTGGAGGACCTCGCCGTGCTGCGGATCGTCGTCCGGCACGAGTTCAGCCGCGATCTCGCCGAGCTCCTCGTCGCCGACCTGCGCCGGGTCGTCGATCGGCTGTCCTCCACCGGCCGCAGGATCCCGCCACTACCCCCGGAGAAGGCCGCCTCGTTCCACCACTGACCGGACGTCCTTCGCCGACGGGGACATCGAGCGGTCGGCGTGCCTCAGGCCGGCCGCGTGTCGGGTCATGTCCGTGTGCCAGCGTCCAGATCAGGACGGGCGTAGGACGGGGAGCAGGACGTCGAGGACGGCGGGGTCCTCGATGGTCGGCGGGACGGCGGGGGAGCGGCCGTCGGCGATCTCGCGCATGGTGCGGCGCAGGATCTTGCCGGAGCGGGTCTTGGGCAGCGCGGGCACCACATCGACCCGCCCGAACGCCGCGACCGGGCCGATCCGCGCGCGGACCTGGGCGACCAGCTCCGCCGCCAGCGTCTCGGGGGCGATCTGCGCACCGACCTTCACCACCACGAACCCGCGCGGCACCTGGCCCTTCAGCGGATCGGCGACGCCGACGACGGCGCATTCGGCGACCGCGGGATGCGCGGCGAGCACCGCCTCCATCGATCCGGTCGACAGCCGGTGGCCGGCCACGTTGATCACGTCGTCGGTGCGGCCGAGGACGAACACGTAGCCGTCTTCGTCCAGGTAGCCGCCGTCGCCGGTCAGGTAGTAGCCGTCGAACGCGGACAGGTAGGACGCGACGTACCGCTCGTCGTCCTCCCACAGGGTCGGCAGGGCGCCGGGCGGCAGCGGCAGGCGCAGGCAGATCGCACCCTCCGTGCCGGCGGGAACGGGCTCGCCGGCCGGGTCGAGCACCCGCACGTCGTAGCCGGGTATCGGCACCGTCGGCGAGCCGGCGCGCGGCGGCAGCAGGCCCAGGCCCAGCGGGTTCGCGACGATCGGCCAGCCCGTCTCGGTCTGCCAGTAGTTGTCGATGACCGGAATGCCGAGCGTGGCGACGGCCCACTCGTAGGTGGGCGGGTCGAGGCGCTCGCCGGCGAGGAACAGCGCGCGCAGCGACGCGCGGTCGTACCGGCGGACCAGGTCGCCGGCGGGGTCCTCGCGGCGGATCGCGCGGATCGCGGTCGGCGCGGTGAACAGGACGTTGACCCCGTGGTCGGAGACGACCCGCCAGAACGCCCCGGCATCCGGCGTCCCCACCGGCTTGCCCTCGTACAGCACGGTCGTCGCGCCGGCCAGCAGCGGCGCATAGACGGTGTACGAGTGGCCGACGGCCCAGCCGACGTCGGAGGCCGCCCACATCACGTCGCCGGGCCCGATGTCGTAGATGTTGCGCATCGACCAGGCCATCGCCACGGCGTGCCCGCCGTTGTCACGGACGATGCCCTTGGGGCGCCCGGTCGTGCCGGACGTGTACAGGATGTACAGCGGATCGGTGGCGGCGACGGGGACCGGCGGATGCGGCGCGGCGGCGGCGAGCGCCTCGTCCCAGTCGTGGTCGCGCCCGGCGACCATGGTGGCGCGTTGCTGGTCGCGCTGGACGATCAGCGTCGCCTCGGGCGCGTGGGTGGCCTGTGCGATCGCCTCGTCGAGCATCGGCTTGTACGGCACGATGCGGGTCGGCTCGATCCCGCAGGACGCGCTGACGACGACCTTCGCCCGGGCGTCGTCCATCCGGGCGGCGAGCTCCGCGGCGGCGAACCCGCCGAAGACCACCGAGTGCACCGCGCCGAGGCGGGCGCAGGCGAGCATGCTCACCACCGCCGCGGGGATCATCGGCAGGTAGATGATCACGCGGTCGCCGTGGCCGACGCCGAGGGCGGCCAGCGCGCCCGCGGCCCGGGCCACCTCGTCGGTGAGCTCGGCGAAGGTGAACCGGCGGACCGTCCCGGTGACCGGCGAGTCGTAGATCAGCGCGACGTCGCCGCCGCGACCGGCGTCGACGTGCCGGTCGAGGGCGTTCGCCGACGTGTTGAGCTCGGCGTCGGGGAACCAGCGGGTGAACTGGGGGCGCGCGTCGTCCAGGACCTGCCGCGGCGGCCTGGTCCAGGTGATGGCCTGGGCGGCGTCCGCCCAGAATCCCGCGGGATCCGTCGCGGCCCGGTCGCGCTCCCGCTGGTATGCGTTCATGGTCGCCATCCTCCCCTGGTCCGGCGATCGAGGGGAGACGATCCGGCGAGCGATCCGCCTGCGGGCGGGCTCCATGTGGTCCGGATGTAGGCCAGGCGGACGGTCGACGGGCTTGTGGGCGGGCGGTCGGCGGCGAGCGATGAAATCCTGTCGGAGGTGGGGTCCAAGGTGATGACACGGTTCGCGGCGCCCGACGGCGTCCGCTGACCGCGCCCGTCTGACGCACCCGAAGGAGTTCACGATGCCCACGCGCGAGAACACCCCCGCCGGAGCCCCCTGCTGGGCCGACCTGATGACGTCGGACGCCGAGGGGGCCAAGGCGTTCTACCGGGAGCTGTTCGGCTGGGGGGCGGAGAAGCCCGCGGCCGAGTTCGGCGGCTACACCAACCTCACGAAGGACGGCGTCCGCATCGGCGGGCTGATGCCCAAGCAGCCCGGCATGGAGGCGCCCGACGGCTGGTCGATCTACCTGGCCACCCCGGACGCGGAGAAGACCGTCGCGGCGGCGACCGAGCACGGCGGCGGGGTCATCGTGCCGCCGATGGCCGTCGGTGACCTCGGCGTCATGGCGGTGATCACCGACTCGACCGGCGCGGCCATCGGGATCTGGCAGCCGGGCGTGCACACCGGGTTCGGCGTCGTCGCCGAGCCGGGCGCACCCGGCTGGTTCGAGCTCTACACCCGCGACTTCCCCGCGGCTCTGGACTTCTACCGCGAGGTGTTCGGCTGGGACGTCCACATCGTCGGGGACACCCCGGAGTTCCGGTACGCGACCAACGGCGAGGGCGAGTCCGCCTGCGCGGGGATCATGGACGGCTCCGCTTTCCTGCCGGACGGCGTGCCCCCGCACTGGGCGGTCTACTTCGGCACCGCGGACACGGACGCGTCGCTCGAGCGGGTCGCCACCCTCGGTGGCCGGGTGATCGAGCCCGGGATCGACACCCCGTACGGCCGGCTCGGCGTCGCCGCGGACCCGACCGGCGCGACGTTCAAACTGGTCGGGCCGAACGTCTCGGCGACCCCGCCCGCCGCGGGCTGACCCCGCGGCCCGGTCTGGCTACCGGGCGCACCCCGGCCACAGGGTCTACCCGCTCGACGGATGACAGCCCAGGTTGTCTTGATCAAGGAAAGCTGATCTACCTTGTCAGGGAGTGGTCGGCTCGGCGCGCAGCAGGGTGGCCAGCGCCGAGCCGGCGCGGCGGATGTCGCCGTCGTCGAGGTCCAGGTGGGTGACGAGACGCAGGGTGGTCGGGCTGATCGCGCCGATCAGCACGCCGGCCTGCGCGGCCTGCCGGGCGAAACGGCCCGCGTCGGTGACCTCGACGAGCACCATGTTCGTCTCGACCAGCTTCGGGTCGACCCGGTTCGGCGCGGCGTCGGCGAGCAGGGCGGCGAGGTCCGCTGCCCGCAGATGGTCCTCGGCGAGGCGGTCGAGGTGGTGGCGCAGCGCGTGGAGGCCGGCCGCGGCCAGCACGCCGGCCTGGCGCATCGCCCCGCCGAGCCGGCGGCGCCACTCCCGCACGGCCGCCTCCCGGCCGGCGTCGCAGACGACCAGTGATCCCACCGGCGCGCCCAGTCCCTTGGACAGGCAGACCGACAGCGTGGTGAACGGCGCCGCGAGCCGGCGCGGTTCGACCCCGCGGGCGACCGCGGCGTTCCACAGCCGGGCGCCGTCGCAGTGCAGCACGATACCGGCGTCTTGCGCGATGCCGGCCAGCAGATCGAGCCGGGCCTGTGGCACGGCGCGCCCGCCGCCGCGGGCGTGGGTGTTCTCCACGGCCAGCACGCTGGTGCGGACCATGTTGTAGTTGCCGCCGATGTCGTGCGCGCGGATCGCGGCGCGCACGGCGGCCGGGTCCGCGGTGTCGGCGAGTCCGGGCAGGGTGCGGGTCTGCACGCCGCCGAGTGCGGCGAGCCCGCCCATCTCGTAGGTGACGATGTGCGCCTCGGTGTCGGCGATGATCTCGGTGCCGACCGGTGCGCTGGCCCGCAGGGCGACGAAGTTTCCCATCGTCCCGCTCGGGACGAACACGGCCGTCTCGTGGCCGAGCAGGTCGGCCGCGTACTCCTCCAGAGCGCGGACCGACGGGTCCTCGCCGTAGTGGTCGTCGCCGACCTCCGCCCGCGCCATCGCCTCCCGCATACCTGGCGTCGGGCGGGTCACGGTGTCGCTGCGCAGGTCGATCGGCCCGTCGGGACGGTCACGCGGCGGTGCGTCGATGGTCATGATTTGTGATGCTAGCCCGGCTCACCTGCGGATTTGGCTGTGACAAGAGTCCCCGGCGCGGCCGCGGTGCCGTAACGAGACGTCCGGCGACACGTGACCTGTCCGAAACGAGCTGCTCCTAGCGTTCGGATCCAAGTTCGGATCCAAAGCCAGGAGGTGGTCGGGGTGGGTGTTCCCGGATTCGCGCTGCCGGATCTTGTCGAGGCGGCCCGGGACGGCCGGTCGACCATGCTCGGCGAGCTCGACCGGACCTGCCGGGAACAGGGCGTCTTCCGGCTCACCGACCTCGCGCTGCCCGCCGGCCTGCCGCCCGAGTTGCTCGAGCGCACCCGGGCACTGTTCGCCCTGCCCCTGGCGGTGAAGCGGGAGCTGCGTGATCCCGACGACCAGTACGTCGGCTGGCGCGGCGCCGACAACCGCAACGAGTACGGCCAATCCGACGACAAGGAGATGTTCCACATCGGCCCGCGGGTGAGCGCCACCCTCGCCGCCGGCGCCGGGCTCGTCGATGGTGACGGCGGGCGGCGAGAGTCGGAGCTGGTCGAGGCGGCGCTCGCGGACTGCTCGCTGTGGCCGGCCGACCTGCCCGGCTTCGTCCTCGTCTGGCACCGGTTCTACGCGGCGATGCAGCACGCCGCTGCCCAGCTCGGGCTCGCGCTGGCCGCCGCGATGGGCGTCGAGTCCGCCCGCTGGGCCGCGATGGCCCACGACAACTGGGCCGACCTCGCCGCCAACCACTACCCGGCGCAGCCCGCCGGCGCCGAGGTGCGGATGCGCAACGCGGTGCACTCGGACCTCACCCTGTTCACGATCCTGCTGCAGGACCCGCCCGGCCCCGGTGGCCTGGTGATGCGGGACCGCTCCGGTGCCTGGCACGACGTCGTGCCCGCACCCGGCGAGTTCGTCGTCAACATCGGCGAACTGCTCACCTTCCTCACCGGCGACGACTGGTGGGCGGTACCGCACGAGGTGCGTCCGACCGAGGCGACCCTCGCCCGCGACCGGCTGTCCATCCCCTTCTTCTTCCGCCCGCACGACGCGCTGGTCCTCGAGCCCTTCCGCGTCAGCCCGGGCACGACCGCACCCGGGCCGATCGATGTCGGAGCCTGGGTGCACGCCCGCAAACGCATGCAGCGCGTCCCGTCCTGAGAGGACAAACCCCATGAGTGTGCTCGACTCCACCGCCAGTCGGCGGACGCTGCTGCGCGGCATGTTCGGCGGCGGCGCGCTGCTCGCCGCCGCGCCGGTGATCGCGGCCTGCGGTTCCGACGACGACAGCGACACGACCAGCGCGTCGGCGACGTCCAGCGGCCTGACGACCGTCACCTGCCAGCTCGGCTGGAAGAAGCTCGCCCAGTTCGGTGGGCATTTCGCGGCTCTGAAGAACGGCTACTTCACCGCCGAGGGCATCGACGCGAAGTTCCTGTCCGGCGGCCCGAACATCGATCCCGTCTCGGTGGTGTCCAGCGGTCAGGCCGACATCGGTGACGCCAACGGCTCCGACATCATGCTGGCGGTCAGCAAGGGCATTCCGGTGCAGGCGTTCGCCACCATCTACCAGATGACGCCGAACGCGCTGATGTCGCTCGGCAGCAACCCGGTGCCGACGCTGTCCGCGCTGGCCGGGAAGAAGGTCGGTCTGCCGACCACGGAACGCCCCCTGCTGACGGCGATGCTGACCCGGGCCGGCGTGGACCCGACCTCGGTGAAGATGCTGCCGGTCGGCACCGACCCGAGCATCCTGACCTCCAAGCAGGTCGACGCCTACATCGGGTACGGCACCCAGCAGGGCCTGTCGCTGCAGCAGGCCGGCAACGACGTGAAGATCATCTACTTCTCCGACCTGGGTAACCCGGACTACGGCAACGCGCTGTTCGCCAAGGCGGCCACACTGTCCGGCAAGAAGGACCTCATGACGCGCTGGCTGCGCGCCGACCGCAAGGGCTGGGAGTACTTCGTCGCCCATCCCGAGGAGATCGCTCAGTACACCTACGACCAGTACCACAACGAATCGGGCGCGGTGCTCGCCGACGAGAAGGTGTCCGCGAAGGCCGCGGTGCCGCTCATCAACGGCGGCGCGGCGAAGGACCACGGTCTGATGTGGATTCAGCAGTCGTCCTTCGCAGCCGTCTACGAGCTGTACAGGACGGCGGGGCTGATCACCAAGCCGGTGGACTACTCCAAGGTCATGACCGACACCATCCTCACCGGCGCCGGCGCGTAGGGAGCGCGTCCGGATGATCTCGACGAGCGCCGGGACCGGTGTCGACCGCGGCCAGTGGACGGTGGTCGGCCGCCTGGACGACCCGTTCCTCGCGACCGGCGGTGCCGTGGGCCGTTGGCGACTCACCGTCGACGGCGGCGTGATCACGTCGTTGCGGCCGCTGACCGGGCCCGGCCCGGCCTCGCCCTGCGCCGACGCGCACGGCGACGGCGGCGAACCGGCGCTCGTCCTGGTCCCACTGCTGTGTAACGGTCATGACCACGGTCGCGGGGCGGGCACGGTCGACGCCGGCATCCCGGACGCCCCGCTGGAGGAGTGGCTGCCGCTGCTGTCCCGGCCGGTCCGGCGGTGCGGCCAGGACGAGCTCGTCGGCCTCGCGGCCGCCGCGATGCTGCGCGCCGGGATCGGCGCCGCCGTCCTGTGCGTGAACCCGCAGACATCGGACGTCGAGGGCGAGGTGCTCGCCGCGGCCCACGCCGCGGCGGCGGCGGGCATCCGGGCCGCGGTCGTCTACCCGGTGCACGACACGATGGAGGACCCGGCCGGGCGGTCCCGGACGGCGCCGGGTGCCGGGCGGGCGGCGACCGAGACGGTGATCGCCGCCGCGGAGCGGGTGGCCGCGCGGGTCGAGGGGGTCGGCTGCGAGGTGCAGCTCGGGCCGGTCGGCCCGCAGTGGGTCGCCGAGGACACCCTCGCCCGGCTCGCCGCGCACAGCGCCGAGACCGGCCGGCGGCTGCACCTGCACCTGCTGGAAAGCCCGGGCCAGCGCCACTGGGCCGACCGTGTCTACCCGGACGGGCTGCTGCCCGCGCTGGACCGGCTCGGCGTGCTCAGCCCCCTGACCACCGTCGCCCACGGCACCCACCTTCGCGACGACGAGCTGGCGCTGCTCGACGCCCGCGGGGTGACGCTCGTCCTCAACGCGTCGTCCAACCTGCGCCTGGCCTCCGGCGTCGCCCCGGTGGCCAGAGCGGTCGCCCGGATGGGCCGGGTCGGCCTTGGCCTGGACGGGCTGGCCCTGTCCGACGATCACGACGGTTGGGCCGAGCTGCGGCTCGCCCGCGGCCTGTGGCAGGGCCAGACGCGCCGCCGGGTTCCCGGCGCCGACGCCCTCGCCCTCGCCGCGGCCGGCGCCCGCGCGGCGCTCGGATCGGCGGCGCCCGCCTCGCCGGCGCAGGGCGGTCCCGCCGACTTCGCCCTGGTCGACGTCGGCCCGTGGCGGCATCTGCTCGGCCATCCGGCCTGGCCGCTCGCCGACATCCTCACCGCGGCCGCCGGCCCCGCCCAGGTGCGGGAGGTCTGGGTGGCCGGCCGCCGCGCCCACCCCCGCCCTGACCCAACCGGCCCATGCACACCCGCTTCCCGGGAGGTCCCCGCATGAACCCGGCACCAGCCCAGCTCGCGGCGCCCGCCACGGGCGCGGCCGACCCATCCGCCCCAACAGACGGGGGACTGCGCATCCAGGCCGTCAGCTACGGCTACCGGGGCCGGCGCGGTGCCCTGCCCGCGGTCGACAGGGTGAGCTTCGACGTGCCCCGCGGCGGGATGGGCGTGCTCGTCGGCCCGTCGGGCTGCGGGAAGTCGACGTTGCTGCGGCTGGTGGCGGGGCTGCTCGAACCCGACACCGGCAGCATCGACGTCGGCGGAGTGACCCCGGCGCGGCTGCGCGCGCAGCGGCGGGCGGGGTTCGCCTTCCAGGATCCGGGGCTGCTGTCGTGGCGCACGGTGCGCCGCAACATCGAGCTGCCGTTCGACCTGGCCGGTCTGCCGAAGGACCGGGCCTGGACCGACCACCTGCTGGAGATCACCGGGCTCACCGAGTGGGCCGACCGGCGCCCGCGGGAGCTGTCGGGCGGGATGCGTCAACGGGTCGCCCTCGCCCGCGCGCTGGCGACGCGGCCCGAGGTCCTGCTGCTCGACGAGCCGTTCGGCGCGCTCGACGAGATCACCCGCTCGGACCTGAACCTGGAGCTGCTGCGGATCCTGTCCGACACGGGCACGACCTGCCTGTTGGTCACCCACTCCGTGGACGAGGCGGTGCTGCTCGCGGACGTCGTCGTCGTGCTGGGGCGCCGGCCGTGCGCGGTGCGCGCCGTCCTGGACGTGCCGCAGCCGCGGTCGCAGCGCCGGGCGGCGCGGGACACCCCGGAGTTCTCGGCCCGCTGCCGGGCCGTGCGCGAGGAGCTGGAGGCCGGACGATGACCCTCACCTCGCAGCGGTGGGTCAGGCCGGGGCGCCTGGCCCGTGCGGGCGGTGCGTCCCCCGTCGCCGTCGCCGCTGGCCCGATCGGGGGATCACCGCTCACCCGGGCGGTGGTGACGGCCGTGGCGATCGCGGCGCTGCCCGGTGCCTGGGCGGTGCTCGCCGCGACCGGCTGGCTCGGCCCGGGCTTCGTCGGCCCGGTCGACACCGTCCGCACGCTGCACGACGAATGGTCGATGATCTGGTACAACGCACGCCCGACGCTGAGCGCGACCGTCACCGGCGCCGTCATCCTGCTCGCCGTCACCGTACTCGGGATGATGGTCGTGGCGGTCATCCCGGCGATCGCCACGGCGCTCGGCGGGCTGTCGGTGGTGGTCGGCTCGCTGCCGCTGATCGCCGTGACGCCCGCGCTCGCCCTGGTGATCACGCGAGGAGCCCGGCTGGTCACCACGGTCACCGTGCTCTCCGGCCTGGTGCCGGTGGCCGCGATGCTGGTCGGCGCGGCGGTCGCGGCGGCCCGCGGCCGGGAGGACCTCGGTGCTCTCTACGCCACTCCCCGGCTGCGCTGGTGGCGGCACGTCGGCTTCTGGCACACCGTGCCCGTGCTCGACCTCGGCCTGCGGGCGATGCTGCCGGCCTGCTTCGTCGGCGCGATCGTCGCCGAGTGGTCGGGGGCGACCGGCACCCGCGGTCTCGGCCAGGTGATGGTCAACGCGCTGTTCAGCTACCAGCCGGCGCTGCTGTGGGCCTCGCTGTTGGTCGCCGCGGCGGCGGCCCTCGGTCTGTTCGCCATCGCGGCCGCGATCATGGCCCCGCTCCGTCGGAGGGTGCGGTGACGACCACTGGCATGGCCCGATCGGCCCGGCCTGAGCGGACCAGCCCGCGCCCCGCCCGCCCCGCCCGCCCCGCCCGTCCCGCCGGGTCGGCCCGGCGGTACGGCACGCCGCTGAGCGTTGCCGGGGTGCTCGTCGCGCTGGTAGTGGCCTGGCAGCTCGCGATCACGATCGGTGACGTGCCGCGCTACCAGGTCGCGTCCCCGGCGGACACCGCCGGCGCCATCGGTTCCCACGCCGGCCTGCTGCTGAGCCGGATCTGGGTGACCGCGCAGGGCGCCGTGCTCGGGCTCGCCGCGTCGGCGGCGCTCGCGCTACTGCTCGCCGTCGCGGCGCTACGCTGGCCGATCATCCGTACGCCGTTGACCGCCTACGCGCTGCTGGTGCGCACCCTGCCGATCGTCGGCGTCGCGCCGCTGTTCACCCTGGTCACCGGGCATGGTCTCGGCACGTCGGTGGCCTGCGTCGTCGTGGTGACCGTGTTCACGCTGCTGATCGCCGCCCTGGACGGCTTCGCGGCCGTGCCCGCCGAGGTAAGCGAGCTGCAGGACCTCTATGCCACGTCCTTCTCGTGCCGGCTGCGGCTCGGCGCCCTGCCGAGCGCGGTCGGCAGCCTGCTCGTCGGGCTGCGCGTCGCCGCGCCGATGGCGGTGCTCGCGGCGCTGCTCGCCGAATGGCTGTCCGGTCTCGGCGGCGTCGGCGAGCTGATGACGTCCGCGCTGGCGAACCGGGACACCGACCTGCTGTGGGCGACCAGCGTCGTCGCCGCGCTGCTGGGCCTCGCCGCCTACGGACTGCCCTCCCTGCTCGTCGCGTGGGCCGCCCACCTGGGCTACGCGGTGGTGCCCAGCACCGGAACCGAGGGAGGACGCCGATGACCGCACCGTCGACATCCGGACCGTCCGTACTGGCGGGCCAGACCCGCGGGGAGGACACCCTCGCACCGCCGGCGGAGCTGCTGGCACGGGTCGACCACCACCTCGCCGCGCACGAACGGCGCTGGTGGGAGCTGGCCCAGGCGGTGCACGCCCGGCCCGAGCTCGGCCTCGTCGAGTTCCACGCCGCCGGGCTGCTCACCGCGGCGCTCGAGGAGCGGGGCTTCGCGGTGACCCGCGGTCTTGCCGGGATGCCGACCGCGTTCCGCGCCGAGTACGGCACCGGCCCGCTGACCGTCGCGCTCACCGCCGAGTACGACGCCCTGCCCGGCATCGGCCACGCCTGCGGGCACAACCTCATCGGCGCCATGGCGATCGCCGCCGCCGCCGCGCTTGCCCCCGTCGCGGCCGAGGCCGGCCTGCGGGTGGTCGTCGTCGGCTGCCCCGCCGAGGAGAACGCCGGCGGGAAGATCTACCTGGCCGAGGCCGGTGTCTTCGACGACATCCACCTGGCCGCGCAGATCCATCCGGCCAACCGGGACGAGCTGTGCCCCGCGACGCTGGCGAATGACACTCTCACCGTCCGTTATCACGGGCATCCCGCGCACGCCTCCTCGTTTCCCGAGCGCGGCCGCAACGCCTACGACGCGATCACCGTGGCGAACGTCGCGATCGGGCTGCTGCGCCAGCAGCTACCGGCCACCGTGCGCGTCCACACGCTGGTCACCCAGGCGGGCGAGGCGGTGAACATCATCCCCGAGCGGGCGGCGATGACGGTGAAGATCCGCGCTGCCGACGTGGCCACGCTCGACGATGTGACCGCCCGGGTGGGGGACTGCCTGCGCGCCGGTGGGCTCGCGACCGGCTGCGAGACGACCATCGAACGCGCGCTGCCCCGCTTCGCCGAGATCCGCTACGACCGGCTGCTCTCGCTGCTGTTCGCCCGCTCCTGCCACCGCTTCGCCGACGCCGACCTGTCCTACCTGACCGGACCCGGCCTCGCCGACGCCGACCTGGCCGGAACGGACCAGACGTACACCCCGCCGTCCGGGCGGGCGGCGAGCACCGACGTCGGGAACCTGTCGTGGCTCGTCCCCACCATCCAGCCGATGCTGCGCCTCGACACCGGCGGCAGCGGCAACCACGAGCCGGCCTTCACCGCCGCGGCGGCCTCGCCGAGCGCCCGGCTGCTGCTCGCCGACGGCGCGCACGCCCTGGCCGGCGCGCTGCTCGCCGCTGGAACCCGGCACGCCGCGCACTACCTGGCCGCCGGGACGCCCGCCGAGCGTGACCACCGCCGGGCGCTGGCCCGCGAGGTGGAGGTCGTCGACCTCGGCGTTCCGATGATCGACCCCCCGGTGTCCGTTCCCACCCCCGCGCCGGCCGTTGTCCCCGCCGCTGCCGCGGGCCACGTCCCCGCCGCCCCGGCCGCTGTCGCTGTCTCGGCGGACCCCCGCCGTTCTGGAGGAGCATCGTGCCCACACCCGGCCTGACCGTCGCCGACCCGGCCGCAGCCAGCCCCGGCGCGCCGTCGCCCGTTCGGCCCATGGACGCTCCAGCCGCTGGCCTCTCCGTCGCCAGCGGGCCAACCGTCACCGGGCACTACGTCGACGGGGTGCTCGTGGAGGGGGCCCGGTCGGGGGGCACGCCCGTGCACGATCCGGCCACCGGCGAGCTGATCGGCGTCACCGGGCATGCCGGCCCGGCGACCGTCGCCCGGGCACTGGCCGCCGCCCGCGCCGCCGCGCCCGGCTGGGCGGCCCGACCACTCGCCGAGCGGATGCGCTACCTCGACGCCTGGCGGGAACGGCTCGCCGCCGCCGCGGACGCCCTCACTGAACTGGTCGTCGACGAGCTCGGACTGATACCCGAGTTCGCCCGCCGTGTGCACGTGGGACGAGCCGTCGGTTGCCTGGAGCATCTGGGGGAGCTTGCCGAGGCGGTGCTCACCCCCCGCAGGGAGGGCACGTCGCTCGTCGTGCGGGAGCCGGCCGGCGTGGTCGCGGCGATCACCGCCTGGAACTTCCCGCTACACATGCTGGTCAGCAAGATCTCATCGGCGATCGCCCTCGGCAACACCGTCGTGATCAAGCCGTCCGAGATCAAGTCGCTGGCCGCCTGGGCTGCCACCCGGCTGCTCGCGCAGGTGGGGCTGCCGCCGGGCGTCGTCAACGTCGTCGGCGGCACCGGCCCCGAGGTCGGCGCGGCGCTGGTCGCCCACCCCGACGTCGACATGATCAGCTTCACCGGTTCGCGGGAGGTGGGCCGGAGCATCCTCGCCACCACCGCGACCACCATCACCCGCAGCGTGCTGGAACTGGGCGGCAAGAACCCGGCGCTGCTGCTGCCCGACGCGTCGCTGGACGAGGCGCTGCCCGGCGTGCTCGGCAGCTGCCTGTTCAACAACGGTCAGGTGTGCGGGGCGCAGAGCCGCCTGATCGTGCCACGCGCACTGCTGGCGGAGGTCGAGGAGCGAGTCGCCGAGATCGTCGACCGCACCGTCGTCGGACCGCCGCGCGCAGCCGGCACCGGTCTCGGCCCGGTGGTGAGCGCCGCCCAGCAGGCGCGGGTGAGCGGGTTCATCGCCGACGGGCTGAGCTCGGGGCTGCGTCTGCTGCGCGGCGGGCTCGGACTGCCGGAGGGGCTGCCGGCCAGCCATCACGGCGGCTACTACCTCCGGCCGACCGTCTTCACCGACGTGGCCGCCGGCCACCGGCTCGCCCAGGAGGAGATCTTCGGCCCGGTGCTGACCATCCTGGCCTGCGACAACGTCGACGACATGGTCGCGGTCGCCAACGGGACCCGGTATGGCCTGACCGCCGCTGTCTGGAGTGCGGACCTTGACCGGTCGATCGCCGTCGCCCGGCGGCTCAACGCGGGGCAGGTGGTCGTCAACGGCGGAGCGTTCAACCTGGCCGCGCCCTATGGCGGGGTGCGGGAGTCCGGCAACGGCCGCGAGCACGGCCGGGAGGGACTGGCGGAGCTCACCGAGGTGAAATCGCTGCAGCTGCCCGCCTGATCGGGCCAGCGCCCGCATCCCCCGGCTGGGTCCGCATCCCCCGACCGGGCCGGCAACCCATGAGCCGCCGGCCGACATTCCACAAGGAGCTTCCCTTGACCACCGACTTCGACCTGGTCATCCGCGGCGGGACGGTCGTCTCCGCCGATCGGGCCACCCGCCAGGATCTGGGCATCCGCGCGGGCCAGGTGGTGGCCGCCGGAACAGGCCTGTCTCCCGGGCGGCGAGAGGTCGACGCCACGGGCCTGGTCGTGCTGCCCGGGCTCGTCGACGTGCACGTTCACCTGCGCGAGCCCGGGATGACCCGCAAGGAGGACTTCCGCAGCGGCACCCGTGCGGCCGCCGCCGGCGGGGTCACCACCGTCGTCGACATGCCGAACACGCTGCCGCCGGTCGCGACGGCCGCCGGCTTCACCGAGAAGCTGGCGCTCGTCGCCCCGAAGGCGCACGTCGACTTCGGCCTGTACGGCATGCTCGGCCAGGACAACGCCGACGAGATCGCCGCGCTGGCGGCCGCCGGCGCGATGGGGCTCAAGCTGTTCATGGGTCAGACCACCGGCGACAACCCGTGCCCCGACGACGGCGCGATCCACGCGGGCCTGCGCGCCGCCGCCGCGGCCGGGCTCGTCGTCGGCGTGCACGCCGAGAACGACGCGCTGCTGCGCCGGCTCGGCCGCGAACTGCGCGCCAGCGGGCGCACCGACCCCCGCGCGCACCTCGCCTGCCGGCCCGCCGTCGTCGAGGTCGAGGCCGTCACCAGGATCATCACGCTGGCCAGCGACGCCGGCGCCCAGCTGCACATCCATCACCTGTCGACGGCGGCGGGGCTCGACCGCGTCCGGTTGATGCGCATGCTCGGGCACCGGCTCACCGTCGAGGTCCTCGTCGCCCACCTGCTGCTCGACGACAGCGCCTACGACCGGCACGGCAACCTGGTCAAACTGAACCCGCCCATCCGCCCGGCCACCGATGTCGCGGCCCTGTGGCAGGGCATCGCCGCCGGTGACGTCGACCTGATCGCCACCGACCACGCCCCGCACACCGCCGACGAGCAGGCCGAGACCGACGTCTGGGCGGCGCACGGCGGGTTCATCGGCGTCGAGACGATGCTGCCGTTGCTGCTGACCGAGGTGCACCGGGGACGGCTGTCGCTGCCCGACCTGGTCCGGTTGTGCTGCCACACGCCCGCCCGTACCTGGCGGATCGACGACCGCAAGGGTCATCTCGGCATCGGTGCGGACGCCGACCTCGTCCTCGTCGACCCGACCGCGGCCGGCGAGGTCGACCCCGGCCACCTGCACTCGCGCCACCCCGTCACGCCCTACGCTGGCTGGCCGACCGTCGGCGCCGTGCGGGCCACCTACCTGCGCGGCGAGCTGATCGCCGAGGACGGCCGGGCGGTGGGCGACCCAACCGGCCGACAGCTCACCCCCCGCCCGCTGCCCGGCGGCGACGACCTCGCCCGTTCGGACCAGGAGACCGGCCCCACCGGCACGGCCTCGGGCTCTGCCGGGACGGGACCGCGGACGGGGGACGCAGCCTCGCCCGGACGGGCCGGGCTGCCCACGCCCCTGGTCTCCGCATGATCGCCACCGCCACCGCCCATCCGGGGACGACATGACCACGCCGCGCTGGGACGCCGCGGCCGCCGGGCCGATCTGGCCCGCCGGCCCGCCCGCCGGTGTCGACCCGATCCGGGCGGCGGTCCGCGGCTGCCTCGCCGCCGAGGTCGGCCGCGACCTGACCGCGGCGGAAAGCGGCGGGGGTCGGCTGGACATCGGCGCGATCGGGACCACCGCGGCGCACGCCGTCGCGAGCCCGATGCTCGCCCGGGCGATCGCCGACGCCGGCCTCGTCCTCGGCGCCGCACGGCACGTCGCCGATCCCGCCGCGCTCGCCGCGGACCCCGGCTGGCGGCTCGCCGTCGTCCTCTCACCGTGGAAGCAGGCCGTCGCGGTCCAGCTCACCGCGCTGAGCCCGGCGGCGGTGACCACCGGGGTGGTCGACACGGTGCTGCGCGGCCCGCGTGGACTGCTCGGCGTCAACACGAACTCGTGGGCGGCGCAGGTGGTGCTCGAACTACTCGCCGCCGGCCGGGAACCGGGGCGGATCGTGCTGCTGGGCGCGGGCGCGTCGGCGCGTTCGGTCGCGCTGGGCCTCCGTCGTGCCTGGCCCGGCACCGAGCTGGTGATCAGCGCTCGCGCGGACGCGGCGGCCCAGGAGCTGGCGGCGGCGGCCGGGGCGCTGGCCGTGCCCGCCGCCGAGCTGACCGGCCTGCTCGACGGTCAGGCGCCTGCCATACTGATCAATTCGACGACGTGGGGAGAGACCCGCGAGTCGGAGACAGCCCCGTTCGCCTTTTCGTTCGACGATCTGCTCGCCCCGGGCGGTGCCTTCTTCGACCTCAACAACCGGCTTTCCGACCTGCAGGCGCGGGCGCTGCGGGCCGGCTGCACGGTCAGTTCCGGCACCCTCATGCAACGCGCCACCCACGCCTGTCGGGCCGCTCTGGCCCGCGAGACCCTGACACTGGAGGACGCGTGAGCGCCGACCCCTCCGTCCGGCCCGCTGCCGACGGCACCGCCCGCGGCCGGGTGTACCGCTACCTGCGCCAGGCGGTGATGATGGGCGAGCTCGCTCCGGGCAGCCGGCTGGTGGAGGACCGGATCGCGGCGGATCTCGCCGTCAGCCGCACCCCGGTCCGGGAGGCCCTGCAGCGGCTGACCAGCGAGGGTCTGGTGGTCCGGATCCGGCGCGGCCACCTGGAGGTGTGCGCGGTCGGGCCGCGGGAACGCGCCGAGATGCATCTGCTGCGGGTGGCGTTCGACGAGGTCGTCGCCCGGCTGATCAGCAGGCAGGCCGCCGAGGTCGACTGGGACGCGCTGCACGCCCGGCTGGTCCCGCTGGAGCAGGCTCTGCGCGGCGGCGGCGTCGGCAGCTCCGTGTTCGCCATGGCCCATCTGGACCTGCACATGGCCATCAACCGGGCCGCGTTCAGCGACCGCACCTCGACCTTCCTGGAGTCGCAGGCGTTTCTCTACCCGACCGACGACTACGTCCAGCAGGCCGGGTACGAGCCCGTCGAGCAGCACCGCGACCTGCTCGCGGCGCTGGCGAGCGGGGACGAGGAACATGCCGTCGCCGCGGTCCTCGCCCATGCGGTCCGCGGCGCCGCCCACGGCCTCGAGCGTGGCCAAACCGCCGAACCAGCCGGCCTGACCGCGCCGGCCGAACGGGGGCGGTCGTGAACGTCGTCCCCACCGCGGCCCCGGACGTCATGACCGCGGATGTCGTGCCAGCGGATGTCGTGCCAGCGTCCGGCGGCGTCTCCGGTGGTGGGCTGGGTGCCGGGCCGGTGCGGATGTTCGTCAACGGGCAGGCGATGAGCGGCGGGTCGATCCACGGCCCGCTTGCCGCGGCGCGTTTCCTCGGCCGCGTCCACACCGCGCCGCGCTACCGGTTCTGGTCGTTCGACGACGAGTTCCCCGGCCTGGAACCCGTCGAGGTCGGCGGGTACGCGGTACCCGGCGAGCTTTACGAGGTCAGCTACGCGGTCCTGCTCGACGAGCTGCTGCCGCTGGAGCCGCCGGAGCTGGAGCTGACTGTCATCGAACTGGCTGACGGCAGCGGTTCACTGAGCATGCGCGCCCGCGCCGGCACGCTGGCCGGCCGGACCGAGATCCGCCATGCCGCCGGCTGGCTCGGCTATCTCGCCGACCTCGGCCCCCCGCCGCGCTAGCTCGCGTGTGGAGCTGTGATCTTCGGGGCCGACCTCGCGAGGAACCCCCCACGAACACGCCTCGGGCGGGAAGAACCTGCGTGGGACAGCGGCCCCGTGTCGCTGATTCGACGTGACGTGTCCGATCTGCCCAGATTATGCGACACGGGCCGCCGCGATCATGCCAGAACGCGGCCACGACCGGCGGTGCGACGACGACACTGCCGAAGATCACAACTCTAGGCGCGGCCCAGGAGAGCGGCCACGCACGCGGGCGGGAAGTCGGCGATCGTGGTCAACGCGCCGGCGGCGCGACGCGTCAGAGGGTGGGGGCGCCGTCCTCGAGGTAGACGGGCAGGCGGGGCGCGGTGAGGCAGGCGGCGATGCGGCGGGCGAGGCGCGCCGAGGCCCGTGCGGCGACCTCGCCCGGCGTGCAGTACCGTGCCGAGCGGATCTCGGCGGTCTGCAGGGCCAGCGCGTCGATCTGGACGGGCGGGCCGTCCACGGCGAACAGGAAGCGCAGCGCGTCCGCCCGGCGCGGCGTCGCGGCGAGGTGGTCGACGCACAGCAACCTGCCGACGGGCAGCTCCAGCCCCAGCTCCTCGCCGAGCTCACGCTGGGCGGTGTACCGCGGGGACTCGCCCGGCTCGGCGATGCCGCCCGGAACGTCCCAGTTCGGTTTGTAGGTGGGCTCGACCAGCAGCACCCGGCCGGCCTCGTCTCGCAGCAGGCAGCCGGCGGCGACCGCCTTTCTCGACCGGGCCACGATGTCGTCGAGTGACGGCGCCATGGCCGCAACGCTACCGGTGCGGGGGCGTCACTCGACGCGCGCTGCGCCGGCTCGGGGGCGTCACCTGGACCGCGACCGTCCGATATGTGCATCGGGCCTGCGTGGCCGGCCAGCCGGGGCAGCGGCGGCCCGATGCTGGTAAAGGTGTAGCGAACCCCTGCGAACGGAGACGCCGATGAGCCCCCAGTTCCGCACGCTGACGCTCGCGCGGGACGGTGCGGTGGCGCGCATCACCCTTGACCGTCCCGACGCCGCGAACTGCGTGAACCAGGAGATGGGCGCCGAGCTGGCCCAGGTGGCGCGGGACGTCGCGAGCGACCCGTCCGTGCGGGCGGTGCTGCTGACCGGCTCCGGCCGGTTCTTCTGCGCCGGCGGGGACGTGAAGGAGATGGCGGGCTACGGCGAGCGTGCCGACCTGGAGATGAAGAAGCTCGCCGACGACCTGCACCAGGCCGTCACGAGCTTCGCCCGGATGGACGCCCCGCTGGTCGTCGCCGTGAACGGGACGGTCGCGGGCGCCGGCATCGGTCTCGCGATCATGGGTGACCTGGTGCTCGCCGCCGACTCGGCGAGTTTCACGCTGGCCTACACGAACGTCGGGCTCAGCCCGGACGGTGGCACGACGTACGCGCTGCCGCGGCTGATCGGGCTGCGCCGCACCCAGGAGCTGATCTTCACCAACCGCACCCTGCGCGCCCCGGAGGCGCTGGAGTGGGGCCTGGTCACCCAGGTTCTGCCCGCCGCCGAGCTGGACGCGGAGGCGACGGCGCTCGCCCAGCGCCTCGCCGCGGGGCCGAAGAACTCCTACCGCACCGTCCGCCAGCTGCTGCTGTCGACATTCGACCATGGTCTGGAGACGCATCTGGAGCTGGAGGGGCGCGGCATCTCGGCCTGCGCGGTCGGCGACGGCCGCGAGGGTGTCGCCGCTTTCGTCGACAAGCGCGCCCCGAAGTTCGTCTGAGATATCCCCGCGAGCGCGCGGACGGTCAGCCTAGGGCGCGGGAATGGTGGCGCCCTCGTTGCGCTGCGCGGGTGGCACGGTGGCGTCGGTCGGGTGGTCGTGCGGGTCGGCGAGGGCGCCGCGGGCGACCGTCCAGCGCAGCAGGGGTGGTGCCATGATCGATGTGGCGACCGCGACCAGCACCACCACCGTGTAGCCGGCGGAATCGATGACACCGAGGCGCAGCCCCGTGCCGGCGACGACGACCTCGACGACGCCGCGGGCGTTCATCCCGGCGCCGAGCGCCAGCGCCTCCCACCGGCCGAGGTGGCTGGCCCGCGCGCCCAGGTAGGCGCCGAGGAACTTGCCCGTCACGGCGACCGCGAGGACGACCGCGCCGGCCGCGAGGACGCTGGGCCGGCGCAGCTGGGTGAGGTCGACCCGCAAGCCCGCGGTGGCGAAGAACAACGGTGCCAGGACGCCCGTCACCACCAGCCGTACCGGTGCGACGAGGCGTGGGTCGAAGGAACGGCGCGATCCGATCACCATGCCCGCGATGAACGCGCCGAAGATCGCCTCCAGTCGCAGCGCCTGGGTCGCGGCGGCAGCCCCGAGGATCATCACGACGCAGGCCAGGCTGACCGCCGACGCCGGCGAGTCGCCCGCGGCCCGCCGCCGCCCAGCCTGGCGCAACACGACCTCGGCCACCGGCCCGCCGACGAGGCCCGCGACGACCACCGTCCCCAGGACGGACACCACGGACGTCAACACGTCACCCGTACGCACCCCGGTCGTCGCCAGCGCCGACACCACCGACAGCAGCAGCCAGCCGACCGCGTCGTCGACCGTGCCCGCGGCCAGCGTCATCTGGCCCACCCGACTGTGCAGCAGGCCCAGGTCGACGAGGATCCGCGCGATCACCGGGATGGCGCTGACGGCCATCGCGACGCCGAGGAACAGCGCGAACACCCAGTCGTCGACGTCGCCGGACAGCAGCCCCGCCGGCAGCAGCAGCCCGGTAGCCACGCCGAGGCCCAGCGGGACGATCAGCCCGCCGAGGCTGACCTGCGCCGCAGCCCGCCCTCGGCGCAGGATCGCGGGAACGTCCATCTCGGTTCCGGTCATACCGACGAACAGGATCACGCCGATCTGGCCGACGGCCTCCACCAGATGGAACTGGTTCGGGTCGGGGGGGAACAGCCAGTGCGCCGCCTCGGGTGCCAGCTGGGCGAACACCGAGGGTCCCACCAGGATCCCGGTGGCCAGCTCGCCGACGATCGCGGGCAGGCCGAGCCGCTGGGCGAGCCGCCCGAGCAGCAGCGCGCCGGCGAGAAGCGAGGTGACCGCGAGCAGGAACACGAGCATCGCGTGCGGCGCGATCGCGGGCATCGGCGTGCCCGCGGCGGCCAGTAAGCCCGCGGGTGTGCCAGCGGGGACATCACCAGGCACGTCCTGAACCTCCGTTCCCGCGCGGGCGGGACAGTCCCGGATGGCCGCGGCGCCGCGGGTGCGGCGCGGTGCCGGAAAGCATGTGCTGGAGGCACGTGGCGGCCGGGTGAGTTTCCGTAGGAAGTATGGCAGCGGGCAACAATCCTCGCGGGCGGTTGCGGGGACCGGTGGTCCGGAGTCGTCACTCCACCGGACGATCGCGGGTCGGTCACGTCGGCGTCCGTGGCCGGCCTTCGGAAACGCCCGACGTCCGCCGTAACGTGGCCGAGGGATGTCCCTGTCGCTGTTGAATGCCGGGTATGTGGAGGATGCGCCTCGTGACTGATTTCGGGCTGGTTCGTACGCCGACCTTCGCCGGGGCCGCCCTGGTGCGCGACGAGCCGCAGCGCCAGGATCCCGACCGGCAGAAGGAGGGTTGGGCGACGGCCCGCGTGATCGTCGTCGACGACGAGGGGCGTGCCCCCGTCGTCTGGCCCGACCCGCCGCCGACGGCCGAGGCGCCGGCCGGCCCCTGGCTGTGGACGCGGGTGGGCGCCGAGCTCGCCGGGGCGCCGCCCGCGGACGCGCTGCTGCTCGGCGAGGTCGACGGCATCGCCCACTGGGCGGTGCGCGGCGAGCGGGAGCGGGCCGCGGTGGGCGACGACCCGGCCGTGCGGTGGTCGAACCTGGCCGTGGTGGGCGCCGAGCTCGGCCCGCACGACAGCGCCCTGCTGGCCGCGGCCGTCGCCCTGCTCGGCTGGCATGAGCGCGCCCGCTTCTGCGCCCGGGACGGGTCCCCGACCCGTCTCATCAACGCCGGCTGGGCGAGGGTGTGCGAGGCCGAGTCGCACGAGGAGTATCCGCGCACCGATCCGGCGGTGATCGTCCTCGTGCACGACGGCGCGGACCGGATGCTGCTCGGCCGCCACCGCAACTGGCCAGCGGGCCGGTTCTCGGTGCTCGCCGGCTTCGTCGAGGCCGGCGAGTCCCTGGAGGCCTGCGTCGCCCGGGAGATCGCCGAGGAGGTCGGCATCGACGTGACCGACATCCGCTATCTCGGCAGCCAGGCCTGGCCGTTCCCGCGCTCCCTCATGATCGGTTATCACGCGGTCGCGGATCCCGAGCAGCCGCTGCGCCTGGACGAGACCGAGATCTGCGAGGCCATGTGGCTCACCCGCGACGACCTGCGGACGGCGCTGGCCCGCGGCGACTGGCGCGCCTCACCCGGTGCCGCCGGCTCGACCGGCGGCTCGTCCGCCTCGACCGTGTCGTCCGCCTCGACCGGCTCCTCCGGCTTGTCGGGTCGGGGCGAGGCGCTCGGTGAGGCCGTTCCGGTGCGGCTCCCCGGCCCGATCTCGATCGCCCGGAACATGATCGATTCCTGGGTCGCCGCCGGCTGACCTCCCCGTCGCGGCGCCGGCATCCCGTGAATCAGCCGTCCGTGTACTTCTTGGACGTCAGGGTGATCTCCCCGTCCGTACTGATCACTGTCCCCGCTGGCGGTGACTGGGCGATGACGTGCCAGTTGCGGTCCCAGATGAGCGCTCGCCCCTGGCCGGTGCCATCCCGTTCGGTGAGCCGGTAGAAGCCGGCGGCCTGCAGCGTGTCCTGGGCGGTCTGATGGTTCATGCCGACCACGTTCGGGATTGCTCGGGTGGGTGCCGGCGTCGGCGTGGCGGGCGAGGCCGGGACTACCGCGCCAGCGTCCGCCACCGGAGCGAGGGACGAGGTGCCCTCGGCGAGCGCGTTGGCGGTGGCGGCGGGGGCCGCGGTCGGCGCGGAGGTCCCGCCTCCGCCCAGCGCGGCACCGATGCCGAGCAGAAGGACCGCCACCGCGACCCCGATTCCCACCGTGGTCCTGCGGGAGAGGCCCCGCTTCTCCGGCGGCCCACCGGGGCCGGGTCTGCCGCCGGGCGCCGCCGCGACCTGGGGATCGGCGTCGTACGCGGCGGGCCCGTATCCGCGACGCTCGCCGTACTCGTGGCGATCCCATCCGCCGTCCCGGCGCCCGTGGCTGTCATATCCGTCGTCACGGCCATGACGGTCGTCATATCCGCGGCGGTCGTCATATCCGCGATGACCGTCAAACCGGCCCGGGTCCGCGCGGGGGCGACGATAGTCGCCTCCATGGTCGTAGCTCATGATCCTTTTCCCCCCTGCTGATCGGATCACGCCAGCCGAGGCAGGCTACTGTCTGCTATCTGTCAATCACATGTGGGGGACAAGGGGGTGACGGGCGGGGGTCGTGACGGAGTCGGGGTGCGTGTCGCATCGTGATCTTCGCGGATCCTCGTCGCCGAGTGATCCTGGCAGCCTTGTGGCCGTGTGTGTCGCGAACTCTGGGGCAAACCGGACACCGAACCAGGTGTTCGCGACACGGTGCCGCTGTTCCCCGCACGTGTCCCCGCACGCACGTCCCCCGTGCGAGAAGTCAGGCCGAGAGAGCTCCCCAAGACCACCCCGGCACCGCACCGAGCACCGCACCCCCGGTAACCGCACCCCCGGTACCCGCAGCGCGGCGCTGTCTCCCGCAGAGCACCCTGGGCACAGCCACCCACGCGATCTAGGGCTCGGTGGCGGCTGTCTGGGCGCGGGCGGTGGGGATGGCGGGGGGCGTGTCAAGCGGTTCGGTACGGGGGGCGAGCAGGGCGGCGGCGAGCTGGGTGGCGGCGACGCAGGCGACGGTCGCGGGCCAGCCGGCCGCGGTCCAGGCCAGGCCGATCAGCGTGCCGCCGACGCTGGAACCCAGGTAGTAGCCCAGCAGGTACAGTGCCGACGCCTCGGATCGCCCGGTGCCCGCCCGGGCGCCGACCCAGCCGCTGGCGACCGCGTGCGCCGCGAAGAAGCCGGCGGTGAACACGACCAGTCCGGCCAGGACGCAGCCGAGGTCGTCCGGCAGGGTGAGGGCGAGCCCGGCCAGCCCGGTCGCGACGGCGCCGAGCAGCACCGGCCGCCGCCCGACGCGTACGGCCAGCCGGCCGGCGGCGGTCGAGGTCACCGTCCCGGCCAGGTAGGCGCAGAAGACGAGGCCCACGGCGGTGCTCGACAGCCGGAACGGCGCGCCGGTGAGCCGGTAGGTCAGGTAGTTGTAGGTGGCGACGAATCCGCCCATCTCGACCATGCCGACCCCGCACAGGCGCAGTATCCCTGGGTCGCGCAGATGCCGGCGGATCACCTGACCGCGGCCTCGGCGCCCGCTGGCGCTGGCGCCGGCGCGGCCGCGCGGCATGACCACGGCGAACACCGCGGTACACCCGGCGCCGACGGCGGCGATGGTCGCGATGGACACCCGCCAGCCGCCATGGGCGTCCAGCCCGGCGGGAACGAGCCGGCCGAGCAGCCCGCCCAGGGACGTCGCCGAGACGTACATGCCGATCGCCGGCGCCGCGGCGTCCGGGCGGACCTGCTCGCCGATGTGCCCCATCGCCACCGCGACGACCGACGACAGCGACACCCCCGCCAGCGCCCGTGCCAGCAGGAACAACGGCAGGTTCGGCGCGGCGGCGCCGAGGCCCACGCAGACGCAGCCCACCACCAGCCCGGCGATCATCACCGGGACCCGGCCGAGCCGTTCGGCCAGCGTCGACGTCGGCAGCACCGAGATCGCCAGCGCGCCGGTCGTCACCGAGACGGTCAGGCTCGCGAGCGTCGCGTCGACGCCGAACGTGGCCGCGATCTGCGGCAGCGACGCCTGCGTCGAGTACAGCATCGCGAACGCCGCGAGCCCCGCCGCGACCATCGCCACCTGCAGCCGGCGCAGCGCCGCAGACCCGGGCGACAGCAGGGCGGGCGCAGTGGAGGTGTCGACGACGGTCACGTCCATCGACGCTAGGTCGCCCCCGACGGCTGCGGCCACGAGAAGAGGCGAAGTAGACGTGTTGCCGGTAGGTATCTCGACCACGGCCGAGAGCGGGACCGGACCGGCGTCCGATCGGCTAGGCCGAGAGCGGGACCGGACGGCGTCCGATCGGCTAGGTTGATCCCGTGTTGTCACGTTCCGCAGCAGGGCGGCTGCGCAGGATGCGGTTTCGTGGGGTGGGTCGACGTGTCTGACGCGCTGCTGCGGCTGGACGCGCCCAGGCCGGTGTTCGTCAACCGGTTCCAGGAGCGTGCCGCCTTCCTCGAGCTCGTCGACTGGTCCCGCGACGAGCGTGGTCCGCTCCTGATCGTGGTGAGCGGCCCTCAGGGGGTCGGCAAGTCGCAGGCGGTCCTGCGATGGGTCCCCGACATCGGCGACCGGTTCGACGGCGGCCAGTTTCGCCTCGACCTCGCCGACCTGGCGCAGCGCGACGCCGTCGACGTCACCGAGCTGCTGGAACGGATCATCGCGGCGCTCGGCGGCGACCCGTATGCCGCTGGCGGGTCCGACGAACGGGAACGACGCGACCCCGGTGGGGCCGGTCATCGGCCGGCGGGCCGGCGCGACCGACTCGCGGGCATGCTCGCCCGGCGGATCGCCGGGCGGCGGCTGGTGATCGTGCTCGATGGCGTGCTCTCGGCCGCGCAGGCGTTGAGCGTTCGGGACGCGCTGCCGCTGCTCGCGGGCTGCGTCGTGATCGTGGTCAGTGCCCGGCGGTTCCCCGCCCTGGTCCGGGCTGGTGGGCGGGAGATCGTCCTCGGGCCGCTCAGTGACGTGCACAGCGCCGAGTTGATCGGCGAGTACGCCGGCCCGGACTGGCTGCGGCGCGAGCCCGAGGCCGCCGCCGAGGTCATCCGGTACTGCGGTGGCCTGCCGCTGCTGCTGGAACTGGTCGGCGTGGACCGGCAGATGCACCAGACGCGCCGCGTGTCGACCATCGCCGACCAGACACGTGACATCGATCGGCGACTCGACTACTTCGTGGGGGACAGCGGGGAGCGTGTGATCGAGGTCACCTTGGAGGGCGCGTACTGGCGGCTTCCGGAGGGCGTTCGCACCGTCTACCGGATGCTGGGCGTGCACCCGGGGACCTCCTGCGACGCGGGGGTGCTGGCCGCGGGCCTTCGACGGCCGCTCGCCGGTGTCCGCACCGTGCTCGACTCCGAACTCGTGCTCGCGCACCTGATTGGGGCGGACGAGGACGTCGAGGGTCGCTACCAGGTGTCCGACCTGGTCCAGTCGCACGCGCGGCGCCGCGCGGAGCTGGAGGACGAGCCTGCGGACCGCGACAGCGCGCTGGGTCGGATGGTCGGCGTCTACCTGCGGCACGCGATGCTCGCCGATCGGGCGGTGATCGGGTCGCGGATGCGGCTCGTGGAGTATCCGCCGCCGGCGGAACCCTGGTGGGACGAGACCGTCGCCCCGCCGGCACCGTCGTTCGGCTCGGCGGCCGAGGCACTGCGGTGGTTCGAGGCGAACTGGGCTGCCCTGCTGGGTGCCGTGCGGGCGGCCGCGCGGCGTCGCTGGGACCTGGTCGTGGTGCTCCTGGCCGACGCGATGTGGGCGTACTTCCTCAACCGCAAGCGCTACGGCGACTGGGCCGAGGTGTGCGAGCTGGCGGTGGAGGCCGCGGTCCGTCTCGGTGACGCCGCGGCCGAGGCGCGGATGCGCAGCCTGCTGGGTCGGGCGTTCTACGAGCAGGGCCGCTACGAGCAGGCGCACGCGCAGTTCGACGCGGCGCTGCCGTGCAGCCGCGGCGCCGCCGATCGCCGGATGGAGGCGTCGGTCCTCGAGTTCAGCGGGCGGGCGTACCTCGAACAGGGCGTGTACTCCTCGGCGATCGCGCTGTTCGAGCGGGCTCGCGAGATCAACCTGGAGATCGGCAACGCCCGCGGCGTCGCGCTGCAGTCCCATCACCTGGGTCGGGCGCTGCGTGCCGCGGGACGAGCCGAGGAGGCGGCGCGGGTCCTGCGGGACGCGCTCGACGGGTTCACCGCCATCGGCGATGAGCACAATCGAGGTCGGGTGCTGCTCAGCTTCGGCGAGGCGCTGCTGGACCTGCGCGAGGACGGGCCAGCCGACGGGGTGCTGCGCGAGGCGGAGGTCATCATGCGCCGCCGCGCGATCCCGTTCCAGGTCGCGCTCGTCCTGCGGGCTCGGGCCGTGGTCGCGTCCCGGGCCGGCGACGCGCACCGCTGGGAATCCTGCCTGCGTGAGGCGTTCGAGACCTTCGCCGCGGTGGGCAGCCCGCTCGCCGATCGGGTGCGACGGCAGCTGGACGACGGCTTCACCGGCGGCGACAGCCCCGCCCCGTCCTGACCCCGCCCGAACAGAGCCGGTGCGACCTAGGCGGTCCTGGTCCCGGCCTTGGCATCGTTGGATGGGGTGGCGTCGTCGGATGGGGCGGCGCCGCGGATGCGCAGGAGTCGGCTGCCCAGGCGGATCTCCACCCCGGCGTCGACCAGCCCGGCGAGGGGGCGACCGTCGGCGATCCACGCGTACGCCGCCGAGGCCAGCACCGATGCCGCGGGCGTCGGCGGGAGGTGGCGGAACTCGAGGACGGGGCCGCCGCGTGGGCGCAGCGCGAGGCGGCCCGGGATGGTCACGTCGGCGGCGAGGCGGCAGCCCGGATGGTCCGTGAGGACGTCGGCCGTCCACTCGGCGGCGGGGTAGCCGGGCGTCGCGACGCCGCGCAGCAGGACGTCGGCGCTTTCGAGCAGACGCGGATCCGTGTCGGCGATGTCCACGGCGAGATGCCGGTCGGTGCCGGGCGGATCGACGTACCACGGCACGTCGGCGACCGCCGGCCGGCGATGGACCGCCACCGCCGCTGACGCCGCGGCTGGCTCTGCGGCTGGCCCCATGGCTGGCTCCGCGGCGGGCGACAGGACCGTGGTCGTCACCCAGACGGCGGTGGGCGGCGCACCGTCGGCCGTCGGGGGATCCAGCGCGCGGGCCCGGGCAGGTGTGGCCGGCTCCGGGAGGTCAAGCAGGCCGTACAGCAGGCGGCGCAGTGTCGCCAGGGACTCGCCGGGCAGCGCGAAGGTGCCCGCGGCGAGCTCGGCGTAGCGACCGGAGGTGTGGCCGCTGATCGCGTCGTCGACCTGCCGTCGCAGCGGGAAGGCCGGGCGCAGGGTGGGCGCGAGCGCCAGCAGCCGCGCCGTCGAGCCGGCCGGATCCAGCTCGGCGGGATCGCCGGCGGCGAGCAGGACCGGCCGGTCGATCGCCGCCGCGTACACGCCGACCGACCCGTGATCGCCGATGGCGAGGTCGGCGGCGACGAGCGCGGCCCGCCAGCCCTCCCGCGGCGGCAGGACCGCCAGCCCCGCCCGGGCGGCCTCGGCCAGCCAGCCGCGAACCTCCAGCGCACCGTGCCAGTCCCAGACGTTGGGATGGATCGCCGCGACCACTCGGTACTCGTCCACCGGCAGCTCGGCGAGCAGTCGCGCCGGCAGCTCCGCCGCCCGGGCGAGCAGCGAGCCGCGTCCCCAGGTCGACGTCAGGACGACGAGCTTCTGGCCAGGATCGACGCCGAGCGCGCCGCGGAACTCGCGGCGGCGGTGCCGACTGGCCAGGATGCGGTCGAAGCAGGGATCGCCGCCGACGACGGCGGCCGGAAGTGCCTCGGGGCAGCTGCGGCTCAGCCGGGCGAACTGCTCGGCGTGGGAGAGCACGACGGCGCGCGGTACCAGTCGTCCCTCATGCAGGAGCTGATCAGGAGCGAACCCGTAAACCTGTTTCCTGTTTCCTGTTTCCTGTTTCCTGTTTCCTGTTTGAATTTATTGTATCCCGCGCCATGGGGAATAACCATCAGTGGTGCGCGGATCTTATGTAGCGGGCCGCTGCGCCCGGCGGCGACAGCCAGGTCGAACCGGTGCGTGACGGCGTGTTCCCAGGGAATCACCCGCGCGCCGAGGTCGGCGAGGAACTCGTCCGCGCCGGTCGAGAACGGCGAACCGTCGATCACGGTGAACAGCAGCCGCACCCGGCCGTCGCCGAGAAAGGCCGGCAGGACGTCCATCAGACGCGTCAGCGCGGTGACCGTATGGACGACTATCAGCGCTGTGCGTGAAGCTGCGCGGGTCGATCGGGATTCCGCCTCCGGTCCAAGGAGTGCCCGCAGCCACCGCTGACCGATGCCGGAGCCCCTCCCCGCCGCGCCTGCGCCGTCCCCGTCGCGCCGCGCCGCCGCCATTCCGCCGATCACCAAATCTATCGCCGCAAGGGCGGCGTGCGCGCTGAAAAGCACCGAAATCCGACGCGCGCGGGTCCGCCGGCAGCAGGGCGTGTGCGCCGGACAGTGCCCGTCCGACAGTGCCCGTCCGACAGTGCCCGTCGGACAGCGGCCGCCGCGGTCGGCGGGCCTGGTTGCGACGGGCAGCCGTTGACCCGTCGCCGACGGACGGGAAAGCATGCGGGTGGAAACATCCGAGCAGGTCAGACACCGTGGGTAGCTCACGGTGGAGGGAGCGGGGCGCGATGACGGACGACTTAGCCGGCGTGGTGGGGTCAGCCCGGGCGGCTGCCGGTCCGCTGGACACGGACGACCTCCCCGAGCTGGACCTGTTCGGGGACGAGTACGCGGCCGATCCGGCGGGGACGGTGCGGCGCCTGCGCGCCAGGGGCGGTCTCGCCCGCAGCGTGCGCGGCATCGAGGTGCTGACCTACGAGCGGGCGAAGCAGCTGCTGGCGGCGCCGCGCACCCGGTCGTCGATGCGCGACTACTACCTCAGCGAGGGTGCGACCCCGCTGGTCGTCGACTACATCGACAACGGGCTGCTCGCCTGGATCGAGGGCGACCGGCACCGGCGGATCCGGTCGGTGATGGAACGGGCGTTCAGCCTGCGGTCGGTCGACCAGCAGCGGGCGATGATGCGCGAGGTCGCCGAGCGGGCCGCCGACCGGCTGCTGGCCGCGGAGACCGCGGACCTCGTCGCCGACTTCTCCTACTGGTATCCGATCGAGGTACTCGCCCGCCTCGTCGGCGTTCCGGTGGACGACATTCCGCGCTTCGTGCATTCCAGCGCCGAGATGAACGCGCTGGCGGCGGTGCCCCTGGCGCCCGAGCTGCCGCGGCTCGAACAGGCGATCCGGGATCTGGGCGGCTACGTCAACGATCTGGTCGAGCAGCGGTCGAAGGACCCCGGGAATGATCTCGTCAGCGCGCTGATCGAGGCACAGGAAAGCCTGGACCGCCTGTCTCGCGAGGAACTCGTCGCCAACATCATCAACGTCATCATGGGCGGCCACGACACCACCAAGCTCCAGCTGGCGAGCTGCGTGCACCAGCTTGCCGCCCGCCCCGGCGGCTGGGCGCGGCTGCGCGATGACGGCGCCTTCGCCCGCCGCGCGGTCACGGAGTCGCTGCGCTACGCGCCGGCGGTGCCGTGGGAGCTGCGGGTGCCCGAGGTGGACCTTGAGGCCGATGGTCTGGCGATTCCCGCCGGCACTCCGATGGTGGTGAACGCGTACGCCGCCAACCGCGATCCGGCGGCCTTCGACCGGCCCGACGACTTCGATCCCGACCGCGACGATCGCCAGGCGCACCTCGCCTTCGGCCGCGGCCGGCACGTCTGCATCGGCAACAGCCTCGCCCGCACGGAGATGGAGGAGGCCCTCGGCGTGCTCGCCGCCCGCGTGGACGACGTCGAGATCGCCGGCGAGATCACCTGGAGCGGCCCCGCCGATGCCCTCGCCGGCCCGACGTCCCTCCCCGTGCGCCTTCGCGCCCGCTGAGAACCGATCACCCGCCCTGACGCGGCGCGGGACCCCGGCGGCCCTCGCGCCGCCGGGGGCGGTCGGCTGACCTGTTGACGCCATCGGCCCGCTATGTGCATTGTTGTCCAGCGCGTGGTGGCGACAAATGGCCGCATATTCGCCGTGCTATCGGCAGGTGATCGTGGGACGTCCCCGGTGTCACCCGAGAGCGAAGGTCGGCCGCCTACGGAAGAGCCATGCGTTCCGGGCCAGGCCCGAGCGGGCCGGCATCGTGTAAACGGGAGGCTTTGATGAACGTTCCGGCCGCACTCCCAACCAGAAACCCGCACAGCCGGTCCGACGCGCGGAGGCGACCCGGGTTATCGGCGGGGTTTCGGCTCTCGCCCGCCCCACCCGAAAGTGCTATCCGAAGGATCCCGTCGACCGAGCGCTACTGATCATGGCGGGGGGTGCGGACCAGGCGCCGACGACACCGGTCCAGCACGATCCCCAGGCCATCGGCCACGCCCTGCGGGGCTGGCTGGCGGCCCGGTGGCCGCACGCGCGGGACCTGCGGATCACCGACGTCTGCCTGCCGCAGGGCGCGGGCGGCTCCAACGAGACGTTCCTGTGCACCGCGACCTGGCGGGACGACCGGAGGGCCGTCCACAGCGAAGGGCTGGTGGTGCGGCTCGCGCCGACGGGCTTCCAGATCTTTCTGGAGGCGGACATCGGCAGGCAGTACGCGGTGCTCGACCATCTCGCCGAGCACGGCGACGTCCCCGTCCCCTCGCTGCACGGCCTCGAACCTGACGCGGCGACGCTCGGCGCCCCGTTCTGGGTGATGAGCCGCGTCGACGGTGTCGTGCCGAGCGACTTCCCGCCCTACAACCAGGCCGGATTCCTCGTCGAGGCGACACCGGCCGAGCGGGAGCGGCTGTGGCTCTCGGCGATGGAGGCCTTCACCGCCATCCACCGCGTCGAGATCGGCGCCGACACGGCCGCCTTTCGCCTTCTCGACCGACCCGAACGTGGCACCACCGGCATCGACCAGGAACTGGAGTACTGGCGGCTGTCGATGGAACGGGCCGTCGCCGACGTGCCCGACCCGACCGTGACGGCGCTGTGGGAGTGGCTGCTCACGCATCGCCCCGCGGCCCGGCCCACCGGCCTGTCCTGGGGCGACGCCCGAATGGGCAACATGATCTTCGATGGGTTCCGCTGCGTCGCGGTACTGGACTGGGAGATGGTCTCCCTCGCCGGCGGCCTCGCCGATCTCGGCTGGTGGCTGTGCCTCGACCTGTCCCACAGCGAGGACCTCGGCGTTCCCCGGCTGGACGGGCTCGGTAGCCGCGCCGCCACGATCGCGTTCTGGGAGGAGCGCACCGGCCAGCACACGGCCGATCTGGAGTGGCACGAGGCGTTCGCCGGACTCCGCCTCGCCGTGATCCTGCTGCGGGCGGTGGCCATCCGTCGCTCACTGGGCGCGCCGCTGCCCGGCCCCGGCGAGTTCGGCAACCTCGAGACCCTCACCGCCCGCCTCGCCCGCACCTTCGACCTGCACGTCCCCTCCGCATAGCGCCGGGGCGCACCGGGCGTTCCCGGCAGCCCCGCAGCCAAGGTCACCCAGCGTCGCGAGACCGAGGAGCCACCATGCTGTCTCCGTACGACGACCTTCCGCTCCACCAGACGATCGAACCGATTCGACGGGTCGGGACCAGCGACCGCAACTTCTACGACCGCTACTACTTCAACCTGCACTCCTGCTCGGACGAGGTCGTCCTCGCCGCCGGGATGGGCTTCTACCCGAACGTCGGCGTCGTCGACGGCTTCCTCGCCGTGCTCGTCGACGGCGTGCACCGGGTCGTGCGCGCGTCGCGTGTCCTCGGCGCCGACCGAGCCGACACGTCGGTGGGGCCGCTGCGGATCGAGGTGGTCGAGGGGCTGCGCCGACTGCGGCTGACCTGCGAACCGAACGAGTGGGGGATCGACTGCGACCTGGTCTGGACCGGCGCGATTCCCGCGCATCACGAGCCGCGCCACACGCTCTACCGCAACGAGCGGGTGGTCATGGACATGTGCCGGTTCTGCCAGACCGGCACCTGGTCGGGCCATCTCACCGTCGACGGCGCCACGATCACCGTGACGCCCGGCCGGTACTGGGGAGTCCGGGACCGTTCGTGGGGGGTGCGTCCCGTCGGCGCCCCGGAGCCGCCGGGCATCGACGGCGCCGCCCCGCCGCCCGGGCACTTCTGGAACTGGGCGCCGATCCAGTTCGCCGACGCGACCGTGCTCTACGCCGTCCAGGAGGACCAGCACGGCGCGCGCTCGTTCGAGGAGGCCCTGCGCATCGACCACGGTCTGGGTACATCCGGTGGCGCCGAGACCTCGGCAGTCCGGCACCTGGGCGTCCCGCGGCACGACTGGACGTTCACACCGGGCACCCGGCAGCTCTCCGGCGGCCGCCTGACGTTCACCCGCCCGGACGCCGAGCCGACGACGATCGAGGTCGAACCGCTGGTGCCGATGGTGCTCAGTCTCGGCACCGGCTACGGCGGCGAGGCCGTCCCGCAGAGCGGCGCCGCCGACGTGCGGCCCTGGCGGCACGGCATGTACCAGGGGCCGCTCGCCGTCGAGGGCCTGTCCTGGAAGATGTCGGAGATCCCGCCCGCGGCGCTGCTGTCGTCGACCTACGACCACGTCTCCCGGTTCACCACCGACACCGGCGAGGTCGGCTACGGCATCGTCAACTACGTGATCGCCGGCCCCAACGACCGCTACGGCTTCACCGGCTTCACCGACCCTGCCTGACCACCTGGTATCGGCTCTACCGGCTGATCTCTTTGAGTCAGATTCCCATTGTCGTCGGACAACCCTCCGAAAGATTTGATGGATCAGGCGAACATTTTTTGGAGTAGTAGCTGAAGTGTGATCATGATGGCCGGTATAAGTATTGTCGAGACCGCCTGAAGAACGATGCGAACGCGAGGGGCCGGATGCTCGGCGAGTATATGGCTGCGCAGGGATAGTGCCGTTTCCAGGCCCTGATGGACACGACCGGCTTCCGGAGCTGAAAGTCGGTCGATGTCCAGCGTCTTCTCTACGAGTCGCTCGATGGTTGGCGTGATTTCGTCCGCAGCGCGGCTCTGCATAGCGCGCGACATGCGGCTCAACCAGGCTGTTGTGAGGCTGAAGATTGCCAGACCGCCGACCGCTGTGATGGCGATGAAAGCGCCGGAGATGTAGTGTGCGGGCGGGTTGAGTCTCGGCCAAACCACGACAAGTGCAGGAACAGTGACGTTACTGCATCGGAGAAGATCCGCGGCCACGGCATGCCCGAGGCGATCGAGGCGAACCTCGCCGGCGGGAGCCGGGTCGCGCCGAGGGTGGCGGTCCTCAAGCCGGTCTCGGCCGCGATCAGCATCGGCACCGGCGGGCCGTTCGGCGCCGAAGGGCCCATCATCATGACCGGCGGCGCGGTCGGATCGATCGTCGCCCAGACGTTGCGGCTGACCGCCGACGAACGCAAGACGCTGCTGGTCGCGGGGGCGGCCGGGGGCATGGTCGCGACGTTCAACGCGCCGCTCGCCTCGATCCTGCTCGCCGTCGAACTGCTGCTGTTCGAGTGGCGTCCTCGCAGCCTCATCCCGGTCGCCACCGCGGTGGTCACGGCCCGGCATCCTGATCGTGAAAACGCTGTCCGGCCGCTGTCGCTGGGTTCCGGCACGTCCGGTCGTCGATGCTCTGGGCGTCCGGGCAATGGTGCAGGGCGATAGGAGGTTAGGGTAATCGTGCAGTTACGGTGATTCGGGCGGCTTGGGCTCTCCGGGAGGCGCAGTGGCGACGGATGGGATATGGCCAAGTGGTCGACTGACGTGGAGCCAGCCGGCTTCCGATGCCGGTCCGGTCGACCTTCACATCGATCAGCCGCATTCGGCCCGCATCTACGACTACCTGCTCGGCGGCAAGGACCACTTCCCCGCCGACCGGGAGGCCGCCGAGAAGGCGCTGGCTGGTTTCCCGCACGCCCGGACCACCGCCCGACAGAACCGGGCGTTCATGATCCGTGCCGCCCGGCACGTGGCCGAGGCCGGAGTTCGGCAGTTTCTCGACATCGGCACCGGTATTCCGACCTCGCCGAACCTGCATGAGATCGTCCAGGGGATCGCGCCCGACGCGCAGATCGTGTACACCGACAATGATCCGATCGTGCTCACTCATGCCCGCGCGCTGTTGACCGGCAGCCCAGCCGGCCGCGCGGTCTACCTTGACGCCGACCTGCATGACGTCGAAGCGATCCTCGACTCCGCCGTTCTGCGCGACACCATCGACTTCTCGCGTCCCGTCGGCCTGTTCGTCGTCGCCGTCCTGCACTTCTTTCCCGACGGCGATGATCCGTACGGCATCCTTCGCCGGCTGGTCGAGTCCCTGCCCGCCGGCAGCTATCTCGCGCTCACCCATGGCACATCCGATTTCGATCCGGCCGTGGATGCGCAGGGGGAACAGGCCTACCGGAACCGAGGCATTCCCCTGCGGCTTCGGCGCCGGGCCGAGATCGAGCGGTTCTTCGACGGCCTCGACCTGCTGGATCCAGGCGTGCGGCCCGTGCATCGGTGGCGTCCCGACGACAGCGTCCCGGCGGGCCTGAAGGACGCCGAGGTCGGCATCTACGGCGCGGTCGCGCGACGCCCCTGATCGCCCGGAACGCGGCCGCTGAGGGATCCAGGGCGAGAGCCGCGGGTGTCGTTGCTCGGGGTCGGTGCTTGTGATGGTGAGAGCCCCGGGGCGGTGCGCATGGTGCACGATCGGGATGTGAAGGGGCGGTGGTTCGGGTGGCTGCGCACGGCGATCGACGTCGTCCTGCCGGCGGCCATGGCACTGTTCCTGCTGGCCGCGCTGTCGGACCCGTCGGTGACCACCTCCCGGTCGCTGGTGCTCTGGCTTGGCGTGCCGGCCGCGGTGATCCAGGGCGTGGCGCTGTACTGGCGGCGGGCCCGGCCGGTGCCGGTGGTGGCGATCACCCTGGCCGGCGGCCTGGCGCTGCACGTCGTCGCACCGGATCTCGTCATCCCGTTCGCCGGCCTGGTCGCGGTCTGCTCGCTGGCCGCCGCGCGGCCGCCGACCATCTCGGTGCCGGCGTTGCTGGCCCTCGTCGGGCTCGCCGCGGCCAACTTCCGCACGGCGCCCGCCGGCGACGCCTACTTCACGATGGCGATGGCGGTCGTCGCCTGGGCGCTTGGGGAGATCATGCGCAACCGTCGGGTGGCGATCGAGGAGGAGAGCCGCCGGGCGGTGATGGAGGAACGGGCCCGGATCGCCCGCGAGCTGCACGATGTGATCGCGCACAGCGTGTCCGTCATCGTCGTGCAGGCCGCCGCCGGTGACGACGTCTTCGAGTCGCGGCCCGACCAGGCCCGGCAGGCCCTGCGCTCGATCGAGGCGGCCGGACGGGACGCGCTCGCGGAACTGCGCCGTCTTCTCGGCGCGGTCCGCCCGGACGATGGTCAGCCCACCCGTGCTCTCGGGCCCGGCGCCGTCGGATCCGGCACTGACGAGGCCAACCGGCCGCAACCGGGCCTGGCCCGGATCGACGAGCTTGCCGGGCCATTGCGGGCCGCCGGTCTGGACGTGTGCATCAGCCGCGTCGGCCGGGTACGCCCGCTCGCGGCCGGGGTGGACGTGTCCGCCTACCGCATCGTGCAGGAGGCGCTCACCAACACGGTCCGCCATGCCCGCGCGACCCGGGTCGGGGTGACCATCACCTACTCGGCCGACGCGGTCGGGATCGACATCGTCGACGACGGCCAGGGGACCGGACCGGGGGGACCCGCCTCTGTGCTGACCGACGCGGCGCCCGGCGAGGGACACGGCATCCTCGGAATGCGGGAACGGGCGAACCTGCTTGGCGGTCAGCTGTGGGCCGGGCCGATCCGGGCGGGCGGATTTCAGGTGCGCGCGGACCTCCCCGCTCCTCCCCGCATGACCACGGGCGCCGGGCGATGACCGGCATCCCCGAGGACGAGGCGGTGCCCGCGGTGCTGCGAGTTCTCGTCGCCGATGACCAGGTGCTGGTCCGCGGCGGCTTCCGGATGATCCTCGATTCCCGGCCGGGTATCGAGGTGGTGGGCGAGGCGGGTGACGGCGCCGAGGCCGTCGACCTCGTCGCTCGCCTGGCGCCCGACGTCGTGCTGATGGACGTGCGGATGCCGACGGTCGACGGCATCGAGGCGACGCACGCCATCGTCGCCTCCGGCAGCGCCGCCCGGGTGATCATCCTTACCACCTACGACCTGGACGAGTACGTCTTCGCCGCGCTGCGCGCCGGGGCCAGCGGATTCATGCTCAAGGACGTGCGGCCGGCCGAGCTCGTCGACGCGGTCCGGGTCGTGGCCCGCGGCGACGCACTGCTTGCCCCCACGGTGACCCGTCGGCTGCTCGACCGCTTCGTCGACGTACTCGGCGGCGAAGCGCGGCCGACCGGCTCCCGGACCAGCATCGCGACCGCACCCGGGACCGGCGGTGGGCCGTTGGGGGGATGGGTGGGCCTGCGGGGACACCGCTCGGCCCTCGAGACGCTCACCGACCGGGAGGCCGAGGTACTGCGGCTCGTCGCCCTCGCGCTCTCCAACGCGGAGATCGCCGCCGAGCTCGTGCTGACCGAGGCGACCATCAAGACGCATGTCTCCTCCGTTCTGCGCAAGCTCGGCCTGCGGGACAGGGTGCAGGCCGTCGTGTTCGCCTACGACGTGGGACTGGTGCGGCCCAGAACGACCTGACGGCAGTCAGTTTCTCGCCCGCGAGTCGCAGGCGCCTCCGCCTTCAGACGGAGACGATGTCCCGTCTCGGGGCTGATGGCGAGCGGCCGATGTGGATCTACCGTTCTCGGCATGAACGAGACCAGCGGTACGCGGACATGGCTCGCCGGGACGCGGCGGTGGGCGAGACGCGCGCGGGTCACGCGAGCGATCGCCGTGCTGATCGTGCTCGCGGTGGGAACGCTGGTTCCCCTGGCTGGCCTCGGGCTGCCGCGGGTGGGCCTGCCGGCACCGTCGTCGATCGATGGCGTGCACGTCAGCCCACGCACCTGGATCGACCTGCCCGGCTGGGCTGATGGCGTCCTCGCGGTGGTGCGGCCGATCAAGAACGCCCTTGTCGCGCTGCTGGTCCTGGCCGGCGCGTACGGCGAGTTCCGACGGCGGCGGCGGGGGACGAACCAGAACGCCCCCGGCGAGGGCCGCTCCTCCCCGCGCAGCACGGCCACCGACCGCAGTCCTGTGAAAGACGACGGTCCGAGCGGGGGAAAGACCGAGGAAGGCGATCCACGGTGATCGAGGTCCGCAACCTGTCCAAGCGGTATGGAGACCGGCTCGCCGTCGACGACCTGACCTTCGACCTCGCCCCCGGCGAGGTGACGGGCTTCCTGGGACCGAACGGTTCAGGAAAGTCGACGACGCTGGCGATGATCGTGGGCCTGGTACGCCCGACCGCCGGCGCGGCGCGCGTCCACGGCCGGTCCTACCGGGACATCCCGGCCCCCGTGCACGAGGTCGGCGTGCTGCTCGATGCCAGAGCCGCGCCCGGCGCGCTGCGGGCCCGCCGATACCTGGCCTGCCTGGCCCGCGCTGGCGGGGTGGCGACCCACCGGGTGGAGGAGGTGATCGACATGGTGGGGCTCGGGGCCGTGGCGGACCGTCGGATCGGTGGCTTCTCGCTGGGGATGGCGCAGCGCCTCGGCATCGCGGCCGCCCTGCTCGGTGATCCGGGCACCCTGCTGCTCGACGAGCCCGTCAACGGCCTGGACCCGGAGGGCATCAGCTGGGTGCGCACGTTGCTGCGCCGGCTTGCCGGCGAGGGGCGCACGATCGTGGTGTCCAGCCACCTGATGAGCGAGATGGAGGACACCGCCGACCGGGTGGTGGTCGTCGGCCGCGGTCGCCTGCTGGCGAACGCGAGCGTCGCCGAGTTCACCGGATCAGGCCTTGGCGGCCGCGTGCGGGTGATCTCCCCCCGTGCCGAGGAGCTCGCCGCGCTGCTGCGCGACGCGGGCGCCGCCGTCCACCGCGATGGCAGCGGAGCGGTGCTGGTCACCGGGCTGAGCGCGGCGGGTGTCGGCGACCTGGCCGCTGCTCGGAGCATCGCGGTGCACGAACTCGTCCAGCGTCGGGCGTCGCTCGAGGAGGCCTACCTGGCGGCTACCCGCGACGCCGTCGAGCACCGCGCGGCAACCGGCCCCGGTGCCGTCGGCCCGGCCGCCGTCCCATCCGCCGGCAGCCCTGCTGCTGTCGGTATCCCCGACCGTGGTGAGGAGCGGTGAGCATGAACGCCGACGCGACGACGAGGCAGCCCGGCAGGACAGACCGGACCTCCACGCAGGACACGGCATCTGCCGTGCCGCGTCCCGCGATCGGGTCCCGCGGCGGGAGTCGGCCTCCGCTGACGGCCACGCTCGCCGCCGAATGGATGCGGCTGCGCTCCATCCGGTCCACCTGGGTGCTGGTGGCGGTCGGCACGGTGCTCGGCATCGCGGTCGCCGCGCTGCTGGCGGTGGCGGTCGGCGCGACCTGGGACGGCTGGTCCGCCGCGGACCGGGCGGAGTTCGATCCGGTGGTGGCACCGCTTGTCGGCACCGTCTTCACCGGAGTGCTGGTGGTGGTGCTCGGTGTGAAGGTCGGCGCGTCCGAGTACCACGGGGGTCTGGCGCGCGTCACCTTCGCGGTCACCCCGCGCCGAGGTCGGGTGCTGGCCGCCAAATGCCTGCTGGTCACGCTGATGAGCTGGGCGGTGATGGGCGTGGCCACGGTCGGGATCGCCGTTGCCGCACGGTTGGTGTTCGGCGCGTACGGCGTGCCGATGCCCGGGTTCGGTGAGGCGGGCGCCCTGCGGGCCGTCGCCACCAGCGTCGCGACGTCGCCACTGTTCCCACTGCTCGGCCTCGCCCTGGCGATGATGTTCCGCAGCGCGGCCGGCGCGATCTCGGCGGTGTTGGGACTGCTGTTCGCGCCCGCGGTGCTCGGCGGACTGCTGCCGGTCTGGTGGCAGCGCAACGTGCTCGCCTACCTGCCCACCGCCGCGAGTGACAGCATCTGCTTCTCCCACCTCGAGCCCTCGCCGCAGTACCTCCCCATCGGCGCCGCCATCCTCGTCGTCGCCGGCTGGCTCGCCCTGTCCATCGGCGCCGCGCAGTACTCCCTGACGACCCGCGATGCCTGAGGCGAACTCGCGGGGCGTCGCCGGAAGCACTCTCACCGGGTGCCCTTCTCCATCGCTCACGGAGGGTTCAGACGCGCGTCCCTGCCCAGCACGTGTCCGGTGATCGCGAGGCAGCCCGCTCACCGATGTGCACAGCCCGGCGGCCACCGACGCATCTCCTGGCAGGCGCGCCGGACCGGCGTGGAGGATGGTGTCGATGCAAGGGTGGGAATCCGGACGTGGAGAGGGTGGTCGGTGATGGCACGGACGATCGCGACGAACGACCGGGTTGATCTCGCCGGACTGGTGGAGTTCGCCCGGCAACGGCACCGGATGCTGCTCATCACCCGCCGCGCTGACGGGTCGGTGCAGGCATCTCCGGTCACCGGCGGGGTGGACGACGCCGGTCGCGTCGTGATCTCGACCTATCCGGAGCGGGCCAAGACCCGCAACCTGCGGGAGCGGCCCGAAGCCAGCGTGGTGATCCTCTCCGACGAGTGGAACGGGCCGTGGGTCCAGATCGACGGCCGCTGCGAGGTCCTCGACGTTCCCGAAGCCGTCGACGGGCTCGTCGACTACTTCCGCACCATCGCCGGCGAGCACCCCGACTGGGACGAGTACCGCCAGGCGATGTTCGACCAGGGCAAGTCCCTGCTCCGCGTCACCCCCGTGCGCTGGGGTCCGATCGCCACCGGTGGCTTCCCCGCCCGACTCGCCTGACCTGGGCTCGCGTCGGCTGGCCTGCTGGCTGGAGGGTTCCGGACGCCTGTCTCCTGGCAATCTTGCCTGTTACGGTGACCCGATGGAGCTCCGTGGGCCGGTGGAGGAGACGATCGGGAATCCCGCCGGAGGCGGTGCGCGCGGTCGGGCCGCGGATCCCGGGCTCGTCGAGCGGCGGGCGATGATCGAGCAGGCGCTGGGCGCGCAGCCGCTGGCGCCGGGTGTCACGGTCGAGCGGATCGGGCCCGGGGGCGTCCCGGTCGCCCGGGTGTCTCCGCTGAACGCCCGGGCGGACAGCGCGCTGCTCTGGTTTCACGGTGGGGGATTCCGGCTGGGATCGGCGGCCGGCTGGCTGCCGTTCGCCAGCCGGCTCGTCGCCGCGGTGGGTCGCGAATGCTTTCTGGTCGACTATCCGCTCGCTCCCGAGAGCCCCTTTCCGGCCGCGCTCGACGCGGGCGAGGTGGTCTACCGGTGGCTGGCCGGGCAGGGTGTCCGGATCGTGCTCGCCGGTGATTCCGCGGGGGGCGGGATCGCGGCCGCCCTGGCGCTGACGGTCGCGGCGAAGGAGCACGGCGGCGCGCACGTCGGCTCCGTGTTCTTCTCGCCGTGGCTTGATCTGCGGGTCCGCAATGCCAGTTACGAGGCCAACGCCGACCACGATCAGCAGTTCTCCCGGGCCGCGGCCGAGGAGGCCGCCGGCCTGTACGCCGTGGGCGTTCCCGTCGCCGATCCCCGGGTCTCCCCGGTGCTGGGCTCCTGGTCGGGCCAGCCGCCCGTCCTGCTCGAGACCAGCACCACCGAGGTGCTGCGCGACGACGCCCGAGAGCTGGCCGGATGCCTGATCGAGGCCGGCGTACAGATGTGGTTCCGCGAAGTGCCGAACCAGGCCCACGACTGGCACATCCTGTATCCACAGGTGCCGGCGGGTCTCGACTCCTTCCGGCTTACCGCTGCCTTTCTTGATTCGCTGGCAGGTTGACCAGCCCGACCCGCCGGTCAATCGGGTAAACGGCGGTCATGCGTCTGGCGCCGCGCCTTAGCGCAGCCTCCGGCGCAGCACGATTGATTGTGCCCCGTCAACCTGCGGAAGAATTTCTTCTGACCGGTTCGGCGCGTTTCCGCGCCCGGCCGGACCTCGTTTCCGGTGATCCTCCGCGCGGACAGTGTCGGGACGATCGCGCATCAACGGCTTGACACGGTGTGTCGCCTGCCACATCCTCCGTTCAGCATGTTGGGCACATAGTTCGACTATTCGAACTACGGAGTGGAGGGGCCGCGATGCCCGGAGCGTTAGGCGCGCAACGCACGGCGGTGGTGGTCGGGACGGGGCCGGACATCGGCCGGGCCTGCGCCGTAGCCGTGGCGGCCGACGGCGCGCATGTCGTCTGCTTCGACCGGGACGAGTCGGCGGCGGAGGCCTCCGCCGAGGCGGTGGCGGCGGCGGGGGGCACGGCCACCAGCGCCGTCGTCGACGTGACGGACCGCGCGGCGGTCCGGGAGGCGTTGACCAAGGTCGCGTCGGAGCATGGGCACGTCGACGTGCTGGTCAACGTGGTGGGCGGCTCGGACTGGTCGCTCGCGGCCGAGACATCGGACGAGGAGTGGGACCGTTCCTTCGTGCTGAACCTGCGCCAGCAGTGGGTCGTCGCCCAGGAGGCGCTCAAGGTCATGACGGCCGAGCGGGGCGCGATCGTCGCGATCGCCTCCGTCAGTGGGCTGACGGCGTCAACCCGTCACGGCGCCTACGGAGCCGCGAAGGCAGGTCTGATCAGCCTCGTCCGCACCCTTGCGATCGAGAACGCGGGCCGGGGCATCCGGGTCAACGCGGTCGCGCCGGGCACCATCGCGACCGCGGCCCGCGAGGGTGACGATCATCTGGCGGCCAGAATTCCCCTCGGCCGCAGGGGCCGATCGGCGGACATCGCGGCGGCGGCGGCGTTCCTGGCCTCGGACAAGGCCGACTACATCACGGGCCAGGTGCTTGTGGTCGACGGTGGCGTCGGTGTCAGGCACTCATTGATCGATCTGTGACGGGCGTGCGGTCAGAGATATCCACGGACCCACTCGGGGCACCCACAGAAAGGCGAATCAGATGAAGATCAGAGGCTTCGCCCGACCCGAAGCCGGCCGGCCGTCCATCGTCATCATCGGCGCGGGCTTCTCCGGAATCGGCGCCGCGATACAGCTCAAGGAAGCCGGCTTCGACCGGTTAGCAGTCCTGGAGCGGGCCGCCGGCCCCGGCGGCACCTGGTGGCACAACAGTTATCCCGGCGCCGAGGTCGACACGCCCTCGATGGTCTACTCCTTCTCCTACATGCCCTGGAACTGGACCCGGACGCACGTCCGGCAACGTGAACTCCAGGAGTACATGGAGGCGGTGATCGACCGTTACGGGCTCGGGCCCTCCATCCGCTTCAACACCACTGTCGAGCGGGTGGTCTGGAACGAGGCCCGACAGATCTACCACGTGTTCGGTCCAGCCGGGGAAATCACGCGGGCAAACTACGTGATCAGCGCCGTCGGACTGCTGAGCGACCCGAAGATTCCCCAGTGGCCCGGTATCGGGGACTTCGAAGGCCCGATCTTCCATTCCTCCCGATGGGACCACTCGGCGAAGCTCGCCGGGAAGCGGGTCGCGGTCGTCGGCTCCGGCTCCACCGCGACGCAGGTGGTTCCCGCGCTCGCGGAGATCGCCGCTCAGGTGACCATGTTCCAGCGCGAGCCCGGCTGGATCGTGCCGAAGCTGTCGCGGGAGTTCACGCCAGCCGAGCGGCGGGCGATGGATTCGCGGGTAGCGCAGCGCGTGATTCGGACCAAGATCCTTCTCCAGCGGGAACGGGCCCAGCTCGGCGGCGCGATCTGGCGGGAGGGAACGCCGCAGCACACCGCCGCGGAGAAGGCCGCCCGTGCCTTCATCAACCGCACGCTCGAGGGCCGGCCGGATCTGATCGAGGCGGTCACCCCGACATACCTGTACTCGGGCAAGCGGCCGGTCATCTCGGACGAATTCTATCCGTCGCTGCTGAGGGAGAACGTCACGCTGGTGCCCCGAGCCGTGAAGGGGGTGACCCGGACCGGGCTGGTCGACGTGACGGGCGACGTCCACGACTTCGACGCGATAGTGCTCGCCACCGGCTACAAGGCGGACTTCATCTCGACCTACGAGGTGGTCGGCCGCGGCGGCAGGACCATCCACGAGCTCTGGTCCGGCGACGAGACCGGATTCCTCGGGATGATGGCAAAGGACCTCCCGAACTTCTTCATCATGTACGGGCCGAACACCAATGGCGGGACGATCGTCTCCAACCTCGAGTTGCAGGCCAAGTACATCCTGGCCGCCATTCGACATGCGTGGCGGCGCGGCGCGTCGGCCATCGAGATCAAGCCGTGGGCGATGGACATCTACGACCACAAGCTCCAGGAGCGCCTGGCGGGAACCGCCTTCCACTACGAGAACAACTACTACCGCAGCGGCTCCGGTCGCATCGCGACGCAGTGGCCCGACGGCGTGATCCTCTACGGAATCCTCACGAAGCTGCTCCGGGCGCCGTTCTGGAAGCTCACCTACAAGGTTGGCGAGACCGTCGGCGGACTTCCCCAACAGGCGCCCCCGCCGGCGTTCGCCGAAAGAATGGAGCAGCTCGTATGAGGAAGGCATTTCTGACGATGGCACTCGTGGCGGCCGGCGTGCGGCTCACGGGCCTGGCGCCGCGGATCCTGCACGCGTACCAGTCGACCAGGACCCTGCACCGGACACCGATCAGCACCGTGCTCAGCCCGAAGAGCGGAAAGGATGACGCGTGACTTTAGGCCGGACCGAGTGCGATGTCTAACCCGACTCGGCGGGTCGTCGCGCTCCTGGACTTCCTCGGCAGGCACCCCGGGCGGACCTACTCGCTCTCGGAACTCGCGCGCGAACTGGAGATCAGCAAGTCCACGCTCCACGCGCTCGTCGAGACTCTTGTCGAAGCCGGCTATCTCATCCGGCACGAGGATACGAAGGCGATCGAACTCGGCCCGGTGCTCGCGGGCATCGGTCATTCGGCTCTCGGCCGCAGAGGTCACCTGATCGACTCGCTTCGCCCGGCGATGGAGACGATCGCCAGGACACTCGACTCCCACTGCCTCGTCAGCGCCGACATCGGTGACTGGATTGTCCCCCTTGCCGCAGCGGGTGAACCCAGCCGGGTGACGACGCTGTTCCGCGTGGGTGGCAGAAGCAATCCCTTCGCGCCGCCCATGGGAATCCTCTTCCTTCCCGGGCGAACGATGTCCGAGATCCACGACTGGCTCGGTCGCGCCCGCCCGGCACTGGGTGCGGTTGAGCAGGAACTCAACCTGAGTGCCATCGACGTGCTGCGCACGAACGGCTTCGCGGCGGCCGCGCGGCTCGATGCGAAGGCACGCCTGGAGCGCGCTCTCGACGAGCTCCACCTGGGTAAGCGGCCCGAACACTCCGAGTCGGTGACCGCGCTGTTGAGCGAGATGCGGCGTGCCCCGTACGTGCTGCTCGACTTCGATGACCCGAATGCGCGCGAGATCGACTGGATCGGAGTGCCTCTGCTGGACGGCAGGAGCCGCGTGACATTGGCCCTGGTGGTGCTCAACCTGCCTTCGCCAATGTCCGGTCCCGATGTCCTGAAGGTCGCTCGGTACCTGCGCGCCTCCCTCGCCGTCCATCCGGAGGTGCGCCTGTTTGACGGGACTGGCACCGCGACTGATCCGAACACTGAAAGTTACGATGGTCCGTACTCTTCGTAAAATCCGGACAAAACGACCGACTCTGTTGCGGCGACCGATCCTCTCCGTAGCAAACTGGTCACCTTGAAGGATTAGCAGGAAAAGGTTGATTGGCTAACTCGCAACCCGCTAGCGTGTGGCTGACATCACAGTGATCATTGAACGTGGCGCCGGGCGTGCGCTCATGGAAGGAGCAGTTTGATGAGGGGGCCAAGAGGGTTGGGGCGGGCGCACGGGGTTGTCGCGCTCTTGTTAGGCGGGGCGCTGGCGCTGAGCGGTTGCGGATCCAGCTCCGGTTCGGGCTCGGGTTCGGGTAGCGGCGGTGGTGGCAAGACCTTCAACCTGGTCGCGGTGCTGCCGACGAGCGGTGCGCTGGCGACGTACGGATCACAGTCAAAGGGTTCGCTCGACGCGGGTATAAGCCTTGTCAACAAGGCCGGTGGTATCGACGGCAGGCAGGTCAAGCTGACCGTCATCGACGATGGTGGTGACGGGGCGCAGGCGGTGGCCAAGCTCCAGGCGTACCTCTCCGACCACTCGAAGCCAGACGCCGTG
>NZ_JCBATA010000044.1:0-68469 GCF_059816245.1 Frankia sp. RB5 | reverse complement strand
CCGATGCCGAGGCGGACCAGCGGCTTCATCCGCGCCCCACCCTCCCGGCGCTTCACTTTCTGTGCTGTCATGGTTACCACTCGTACCCATGCTGGGGTCCGCGTAATCTCACGCAGCGTGAACCCGGCCCCTTCCGGCTGACGTCGCTCAGCGCGTTAGAACAGGGCGTAGCGCAGGTACCAGCCCACTGCCAGCACGATCACGTCCGGCGGGAACCGGAATCCCGTGAACTCCGAGGCCGGAGTCGGTGGGCGAGTACGACAACGACGCATCACTTGATCGGGCCTGATCGGCCGCCGCGCCCGGCCAATGCAACAGCGCCGCCTACGCTAGTATCAGTTTCCGCTGGTCAGCGACGCCCGGCAGCCCTGTTCGCGTGCGCATTCGGAGCTGCTCATGCCGTCGCCCCTGCTGGTCCGCGATGCCCGCGTCGTGACGATGGACCCGCAACGCAGGGTTCTCGACCGCGGTTATGTCGCCGTCACCGGTGACACGATCACCGCAGTCGGGCCGATGGCCGAGTGCCCTGAGCCGGGGGGCGCCCGGGTGATTGACGCGGCTGGCAGCGCCTTGCTGCCTGGCTTCGTCGACGCACATGTGCATTCGTTGGACATCCTGCTGCGCGGCGGAGTCGCCGATGACCGGCCGCTCTACGACTGGCTGGTCAACGTCAACCTGCCGGCGGCGCGGGCCTACCGGCTCGAGGACCACGCGACGGCGGTGCGGCTGTTCTCACTGGAGGCGCTGCGCTCGGGGATCACCACGGTGGTGGACCAGATCGAGGTGCCGTTCGCCGAGTGGGACGAGATCTCCGACGTCGTTGTCGACACCTACGTCCAGACCGGCCTGCGCGCCGTAGTCGGCCAGATGTTCTACGACACCGTCCCGCCCGAGATGGACGCGCTGATGGCGGCGTACACCCGCAAGGAGCCGCAGCTCACCCCGGACCTCGGCGCGCAGCCGGGCGGGCTCGAGGACGTGCTGGCGAAGCTCGAAACGCTGATCAGGCGACACCATGGGAAGGCCGACGGACGGATCTCGTACTGGCCGGCGCCGGGAGTGGCGATCCTCTGTACGGCGGACGCGCTGCTCGGCGCGCAGCGGCTGGCCCGTCGCCACGGGGTGATGACGACAGTCCACGTCGCCGAATCGCCGCTCGACCGGATGCAGCAGGGCATGAGCAGCGTCCAGTACCTCGCGGCGATCGGCTACCTCGCGCCGGACGTGCTGGCGGGGCACTGCGTGCAGGTCGACACGAACGACATCCGCGCGCTGGCGGTGGCCGGCGCGAAGGTGTCCTCCCAGCCGGTCAGCAACCTGTTCCTCGGCAACGGCATCGCGCCGGTGGCCGACATGCAGACCGCCGGCGTCGTCGTCGCGCTCGGCACCGACGACGGGAACTGCAACAATTCGGTGAACTTCCTCGCGGACATGAAGTTCGCCGCGCTGCTGCAGAAGGGCCGGGCCGGAAACCCGGCGGTCCTTGGCGCGGAGAAAGTCCTGGAGATGGCGACGATCGACGGCGCGACGGCGGTCGGCCTGGCGGATGTGATCGGCTCGGTCGAGGTCGGCAAGCAGGCCGACCTGATCCTCGTCGACCTGTCCGGCGCGCACCTGCATCCTCGGCAGAGCACCGCGTCCGTGCTGGTCTACCAGGCCAACGGGACCGAGGTGCACACCGTCGTCATCGCCGGCGAGGTGGTCCTGGAGAACCGGCAGCCGACCTGGCTGGACCCGGACGCGGAGCGGCGCCTCGTCGAGGACGTGGACGAGGCCTCGGCCCGCATCCTCACGGACGCCCGCGTGCGCCCCCGGACCGATCAGACCTGGGTGTCGCGCCGCGCGGTGTAACCCGGCGGCTCGGTGCCGGCGCCGAGCTGGCGTCAGACGAGGTCGGCGACGAGCTCGAGCAGCAGACCCCAGCGGGTACGCAGGTAGATCCAGCGCCGCCCGGCAAGCGGGTGGCCCGGCCCGAGGGCCTGGATGTCGCCGAGCGGCTCGACCCTGCCGTCAGCCCGGATCGCGGCGACGGCGGCGTCCAGGTCGGGCACCCGAAGCGCGAGATGGCTGCCGCCGATGTCGCTCACCCGCGGCGCCTCGCCCCGCTGGTCGGGGGCCGCATACTCGAACAGCTCCAGGTGGCGGCCGGCGAGGTCGACCTTGGCGAGCCGGAACGAGCTGTCGGGGTGGATGCCGAACTGGCGGGCCATCACGTCACTGCCCGGCGGCGGCGCGTAGGCGCGGCGGTAGAGCTCGCGCGCGCCGAACATGTCGGCCAGCAGGGCCACAGCCTCGTCGAGGTCGGGCACGACGATGCCCGTGTGGTCGAGCGCCAGCACGTCGAGCGCCACCCGATCTCCTCCTGGGACGAACCGATACAGCAGTGAAATAATTATATGATGCGATATATAACATGCTCAGCAACCCGGACCTGACCGGCGCCGCGACCGCCGGCGGCCGCATCAGCTGGCGAGAGCTCGACGGCGTACGGACGCGGATCCTCGACGCCGGCCCGCGCGACGGCCAGGCAGTCGTGCTCCTGCACGGCGTCGGTGGTCATCTCGAGGCCTTCGGCCGACTCGTCTCGGCGCTCGCCGCCACCTTCCGCGTCGTCGCCGTCGATCTGCCCGGCCATGGCTGGTCGGACGCGCCCGACCGCGACTACGAGGTCGACGGCTACCTGCCCCATGTCCACGCGCTCATCGACGAGCTGGGCCTCGGCCGGCCGGACCTGGTCGGCCTGTCGCTGGGCGGCTGGATCGCCGGCCGCCTGGCGATCACAGCGCCCGAGCGGGTACGCCGTCTCGTCCTGGTCGCCCCTGGCGGCGTCCGAGCCGACCCGGCGGTCATGCACGCGCTGCGGACGCTGTCGACGGCCGCCGCGGCGGCGCCGTCGACGGAGTCGGTCCGGGCCCGGCTCGAGTGGCTGATGGCCGACCCGTCGACCGTCACAGACGACCTCGTCGCCACCCGGCTCGCGATCTACCAGCGCCCCGGCCACGCCGAGGCGATGCGTCAGGTGCTCTGCCTGCAGGACCCGGCCATCCGTGAACGCAACCTGATCCCCCCTGCCGAGTGGGCGCGGATCACGGCGCCGACGCTCGTTCTCTGGGGCACCCAGGACGCGACCGGACCCGCGCAGACCGGCGCCAGCCTGGCCGGCTGGATTCCCGGCGCCCGGTTCCGCCAGATCACGGGCGCCGGCCACTGGCCGCAGTTCGAACGGCCCGAGGAGGTCAACTCGGCGATCAGCCGCTTCCTCGGCGCCGCCGACCCGATCGACACACCCAGGGCCAGCTCCGAGGAAGGACGACGATGACGGTCGCACCGCTTCGCCTGACAGGGCCGCCGGCCGGCTACCCATCCATCGCGGACCTGGTCGAGCAGGTCTCCGCGTCGACAGGTGACCTGGGCAACGCGCTCTCGCTGCCTCCCGGCGTCTACGCTTCGCCGCACTTCTACGAGTTCGAGCGCTCCGCGGTCTTCGCGAACAGCTGGCTGTACCTGTGCCACGTCTGCGCACTCCCGAATCCGGGCGACTACCTGAGCATCACCGTCGCCGGCGAGCCGCTCGTCGTCACCCGTGACCAGGCCGGCGACCTGCACGTCCTGTCCTCGTTGTGCCGGCACCGCTCCTTTCCGGTGGTCGAGGCCGAGGAGCGGGGAAACGCCGGGCAACTACGTTGCCCGTACCACTTCTGGAGCTACGCGCTCGACGGGTCGCTGCAGACCGCGCCGAACATGGAGCCGGCGCACAGCCTCGGCGACCTGCGGGCGACGATCTGCCTGCCCCGGTTCCCCGTCACCGTGTGGAACGGCTTCGTCTTCACGCACCTCGGGGAGAACCCCGAGCCGCTGGAGCCGACGCTGGCCCGCCTCGACGGCGAGTTCGCCGCGCACAACACCGCCGAGATGAAGATCGGCGACTCGGTGGTACTACGCGGCCAGCCGTGGAACTGGAAGAACATGCTGGAGAACGCCCTCGAGGCGTACCACACCAGCTTCATCCACAGGGGTTACCACGACAACGCCCCGGCCCGGCTCGTGCAGTTCCTCGGATTCGACGCCGACACCGAGAACGGGATCATGCGGTACGCGCGGTTCCTCAACCCGGACGGCGGTTTCCTCACCGAGGACGGCAAAGCCGCCTTCCCTGTCATCGAGGGGCTGACGGCCGAGCAGCGCGGCCGGACCGTGTACGCCAGCGTGCCGCCGGCGATGTTCGTCTCGATGAAGCCCGACTCGATGATGGTCTTCCGGATCACCCCGGAAGCCCATGACCGGATCACGCTCGCGGTCGACTGGCTGTACCCGGAGGCCACGCTCGCCCAGGAGAACTTCGCCGCGCTGATCGCGCGCCAGCGGGAGTTCTTCGACATCGTCAACGGCCAGGACAGCATGGCCAACGAGCGGATGTTCGCGGCGCTGGGCTCCCGGTTCGCCGCCCGCGGCCCCTACTCGCCGCAGGAGGCGACCCTGCCGCAGTTCAACGCGTGGCTGCTGAAGAAGTACCGCGCCGGCCTGGCCGGGAGTGGCGCATGACGGCGACGGTCCTGGCCGGGTTCCGGCCGCGCCGGCTGGCCCACGTGAACCTGTTCGTCTCCGACCTGGGCCGGTCGTTGGAGTTCTACACGACGGTCTGCGGCCTCACCCCGGTGTTCGAGGAGCCGGGGATCGCGACGGTCTTCCTGTCGAACGGCAACAGCCACCACGACCTGGCGCTGATGGAGATCTCCGAGCAGGCGCGGGTCGGCCGAGACGGCAATGTGCAGGTCTCCCGGGGCCGTGGCCGGGCCGCCGGGCTGAACCATCTCGGCTGGGAGCTGGCCTCCGAGGCGGAGCTCGTCGACGCGATCCGGCGGGTGCGGGCCACCGGCGCCCGGCTGCACCGCACGGTCGACCACCAGATCTCCCACAGCGCCTATCTGTTCGACCCGGACGGCACCTACCTCGAGATGTACGCCGATGCGTCGGACGACTGGCATGCCGTCTACGCGGAGAACAGCGGGCGGCTGATCACGGGGAACTGGGACCCGGAAGGCGCGCCTGCCGACCCGCGTGAGCGGTTCACCGCCGACCCGGACTACACCGTCGTGGATGGCGCCGCGCTGCACCCCCTGTGCACCGCCCGGGCCTGCCTCGCGGTCGCGGACCTGGACAGCGCACTCGACTTCTACCACCGACTCGGCGGACTCACCGTGCTGCGGTCGGGCCCGGAAGGCGCCGTGCTCGGCGGGACCCTCGGCCTGCCGGACCTCACCTTGCTGCGCGCGGGTGACGGGCTCGAGCCGGGCCTGTCGCACTTCGGCCTGCGCCTGCGGGAAGAGGCGGACCTTGCCGCTGGAGCGGCGCGGGCCGCCGCGGCCGGCGTCGAGCCGGTGGCGACTGTCGACGCGGCGCACAAGAAGTCGGTGGTGCTGCGCGACCCGGACGGGGTGCTCGTCGAGTTCCTCGTCCCCGGCGACCCGACAGCCACGCTGCCTGTTCCACGGCCCGCGGCCCGGTTCGCGGCCTGAGGGGCCGACGGTGACGGTCTGGTACCGGCCGGCGGGTCTGCACGAGGCGCTGGAGCTGCTGGCCGCGGGCGGCACCGCCGTCGGCGGTGGCGTCGCGTTGCTCTCCCCGGCGCTGCCGCCCGTCCTGGGCGAGCTGGCGGTGGACGTGTCGGGCGTGCTGCCGTCGGGGCTGCGCGACGGCCAGATCGGGGCGGGCACGACGTTGGCCGAGCTGGCCGCGGACGCGGCGGTGCTCCGCGCCTGGCCGGGCATCGCCGCCGCCGCGGCGGCGATGGCGACCCCGCAGGTCCGCCGGGCGGCGACGGTGGGTGGCACGCTTGGTGCCCGGCTGCCGGGCTCCGACCTGCCGGCCTCGTTACTGGCCTACGACACCGTCGTCGTGACGGCCGCCGCCGGGGCCACCGAGGAGCTGCCCGTCGCGGACTACCTCGCCGCGCCGGTGCCGGCGGCACAGCTGGTCGTCGGGCTGCGGCCGCGGCTGGCCGGCCCCGGCGCCCACCGCAGGTTCGCCCTCCGGGAGGGCCCGAGCCCCGCGATCGCCGTCGCCGCCGGTGCCCGGATCGACGGGGTCGTACGGCTCGCCGCCGGCGCCGTCGGGCACAGCGCGGCCCCGCTGCTGTTCGACGGGGACGAGCCCCCGGACCTGTCCCTGCTGCGCGCCGACGCGCGCGGCTCGGCCGCCTACCGGCGCGCGCTGCTCGCCGTGCTCGCCGCCGAGGTGAGGAGCGCGCTGTGACGGCTGAGGCTGTAGGTGACCGGCCAGTGGCCCGGGAGACGGCGCAGCGGACGATCGACGTCGACGGCCGGGCGATCACCCTCGGAGCCGACCGGCTGGCCCAGCCGCTCGCCGAGACGCTGCGCGCCGCCGGGGTGACGTCGGTGAAGCTGCCGTGCGGGGAGGGGACCTGCGGTGGCTGCACGGTGCTGCTCGACGGGGCCCCGGTCGCCGCCTGCGTGACCCCGTCGGCCCGCGCCGCCGGCCTGCGGGTGCGGACCGCGGCCTCGGTGACCGCTGCCGGACCGGGCGCGACGCTGGCCGCCGAGCTTGCCCGCCGGGGCGCGCTGCAGTGCGGCTTCTGCATCCCCGGGATCGTCTGCTCGTCGGCCACGCTGCTCGAGCAGCGCGGCGACCTGGACGCCGCCACCGTCCGAGCGGCCCTGGCCGGGCACCTGTGCCGGTGCACTGGCTACGAGGGGATCGTCGACGCGGTGCTGCGGGCGGCCGCCGGCACGCCAGGCGCCGCGGCGACCCGCCAGGACGGGCGGGGGAAGGCCGACGGCTCGCTCCGTTACAGCGCGGACCAGGTGCCCGACGCTCTCGTCGGCCTGCTGCTCACGAGCCGCGGCCCGCACGCGCACGTCACCGTCGAGCCGGGTGATGCCCTCGACGTGCCAGGCGCGGTCGCCGTCTTCGGGCCGGGCGACGCGCCGGCGCGACGGTTCTGCACGAACCCCCATGTCGACGACCCGGTGCTCGCTCCGGCGGAGAACGCGGTGTTCGCCGCCGAGGCCCGCTACGTCGGCGACATCGTCGGCCTGGTGGTCGCCGAGACCGCGCACGCCGCCCGCGAGATGGCCGCCCGGGTGCGCCAGGTCGAGGAACCGCTGCCCGCCGCCCGCACCGTGGCCGAGGCGCTCGCGGACGGCGCCGCCCGGGTCCAGCGAGCCCGGACCGACCTGCCCGGCAACGTCGCGGTCGAGCTCGCGTTCGGCGCCGACGAGGCCGCGGTCAGCGCCGCGCTGGCCGCGGCGCCGGTGACCCACACCAGCACCGTCGAGATCCTCCCCGGGCCGATCGCCGCGCTGGAACGGCCCGCGGCCCTCGCCACCTGGGACGACGGCCGCTGCACCGTCTGGTCGACCTCGCAGACCCCGCAGGTCGTGCGCCGCCGCCTCGCCGGCCTGCTCGGCCTGGACGCGGCCACGGTGGACCTGCGGCCGGTTCCGCTCGGCGGCGGGTTCGGGCTGAAGGAGGAGATGTTCCTCGAACCCGCCGCTGCCCTCGCCTCCCGCGGCTGCGGCGGCCGGCCGGTGCGGGTCGAGCCGACCCGGGCCCAGCTCGGCCGGCTGCGCCGACGCCACGCCGGCACGATCACCATCACGTCGGGCTGCGCCGAGGACGGCGCCGTGTTGGCCCGCGACGTGCGGGTGGTGCTCGACGCCGGCGGTGAGGTCGGCCATTCGGGCCTGGTACTGGAGAACCTGCTGCTGCTCGCGACCAGCCTCTACCCGGTGGCGGTGGGACGGGCCGCGGGCCGCGCGGTGCTGACGAACACGACGAGCTCGGCGGCGTTCCGCGGCTACGGCGCCAGCGAGATCACGTTCGCGCTGGAGACCCATCTCGACGACCTGGCCCGCCGCTTCGGCTCCGATCCGGTCGAGTTCCGGCGCCGTCACGTCCTGCGGGCCGGGCAGGTGGACCCGGTCAACAGCTGGGTCGTCGCCTCGCTGGCCGTCGACGAGTGCCTCGACGCGCTCGCCGCGGCCGGTGACGCCACGGCGGCGCTGCCCCCGGGACAGACGGCGGCCGGCGAGGAGCCGGGGCGGTGGCGTCGAGGTTCGGGCATGTCGATGTTCGCGATCGTCACCGCCGCCTCCAGCGCGGTCCACAAGGACAGCGCGCGGGCCCGCTGCCGGGTCGGCGCGGCCGGGATCGTCGTCGAGACGGTCGTCCCGGACATGGGCCAGGGGATCCACTCGACGCTGGCCGCGGTCGCCGCCGAGCAGCTTGGCCTGCCGGCGGAGCGGGTGGTGCTGTGCCAGGCCGCCGCCGCGGCCGCGCCCGCGGACGAGGGCACGTTCGCGAGCCGCGGCGTCTACCTGACGGGGAACGCGGTCGCCGAGGCGGCGCACCGGCTGACCGCCGCCGCCGAGCACCGGCTCGGCTGGCCGGGCGGCACGCTGCGCTGGACGAACGACGGCGCGATCCGGGCGGACGCCGTCGACGCCCCGGCCGTGCCGTGGTCGGAGCTCGTCGGGCTGGTGGCCGAGGCAGGGGTGATCGCCGAGGACAACGGGCTGGTCGTCGGGGCGCAGCGCGTCGACGTCGCCGTCGACGCGTGGACCGGTCGGCTACGGGTGGAGCGGGTCGTCTCCGTTCACGACGTCGGCAGGGTCCTGGAGCCGGCGCTCGCTCGCGGCCAGGTCGTCGGCGGCGTCCTGCAGGGAATCGGGGTGGCGACCACGGAGCAGGCCCGCCACGACGGCGGCGTGCCGCTGGACGTCCACCTGTTCGACCAGGCCATCCCGACCATGGCTCTCGCGCCGGAGATCCAGGCCGTGTTCGTCGGCGACGGGGCCGCGCGTGGCCGCCTCGGTGCCAAGGGGCTGGGGGAAGCGCCGATGGTCGGGGTTCCCGCCGCGATCGCGAACGCGGTCCGGGACGCCACCGGGGTCCGGCTGACGACGTGGCCGATGACGCCCGAACGCGTGCTCGCCGCGCTTGAGGACCCGGCCCGAAGCCCCAGCCGGGCCGCGAACGCGCCAGCCCCGCCCTGATGGACGGGGTCGTCGCGTGCCTGGGGCTGTTGTGGTCAGCCGGAGATCTGCCGTGGTCAGCCGAACCGGCGGGCCGTGACCCACTCCAGCGCGGCGCAGCCGCCGTAGAGGAGGAGGGCGATGACCACCGTTACGACGACGGCGGCCCACATCATCGGCATCCGGTAGTTGCGCATCGCGACGAGCATGATCGGGCCGATGCCGTTGGAGGAGCCGAGCCACTCGCCGATGACCCCGCCGAGTACCGCGAGCGGGATCGCCGTCTTCATGCCGATCGTGAGCACCGGCAGAGCCGCCGGAATCCGGGCGCGCAGCAGCGTGTCCCGCCGGGCCGCTCCCAGCGCCGCGCACAGGTCGGCCACCGCGGGGGAGACTGCGGCCAGCCCTGAGACGAGGGCCAGGTAGAGCGGGAAGAACGCCGTGGTGGCGGCCATCGCGGTCGGCACCGTGTCCCGGGAGAACAGGGCCAGCAGGATCGGGGCGATGGCGACGAACGGGATCGCGCTCTCGATCGTCCCGAGCTGGTCGAGGCCGCTGCGCAGGAACGGCAGCAGCGTCGCGAGGACGCCGACGACGACCGCGGCGAGCAGCGCCCAGCCGAACCCCTCGACCGCCTCGAGCATCGTCGCCCCCGCTCCGTCGAGCAGCACCCGGCGCGACGACGCGTCGGCGAAGACCCGGACGACGACGGTCGGCGCGCAGACCGTCGTGCCGAACCACCGCAGCGCCGCGACGGCCTGCCAGGCCGCGAGCAGCAGCACCACGCCGAGGACGGCGAGCGCCGGCCCGGTCACCGGTGACCTCGCGGCGCGTTCACTCATCGGAGTCCACCCCGCCGGTGAGCGCGTCGAGCTCGGCGGTCAGTTCGTCGACCATCGCGTGGAACCTGGCCGAGCGGGTCACGTCCAGGGCGCGAGGCCGGTCGAACGGCACCGTTACGATCTTGCTGATCCGCCCCGGGCGCGGCGAGAGCACCACCACCCGATCAGCCAGCAGCAGGGCCTCCTCGACGTCGTGGGTGACCAGGACAGTCGTGACCGGGTCGGCCATCCAGATCCGCTGCAGCTCGGCGTTCAGCCGTCGGCGCGTCACCGCGTCGAGCGCGCCGAACGGCTCATCGAGCAGCAGCAGGTCCGGCTCCAGCATGATCGACCGGGCGATCGACACCCGCTGGCGCATGCCGCCGGACAGCTGCCTGGGCCGGGCGTCCTCGAAGCCCTTCAGCCCGACGAGCTCGATGAGCTCCGCGATCCGTGCCCTGTCGACCGGACGGTGCGCGACCCGGAAGGGCAGGGCGAGGTTGTGGTAGACCGACGACCAGGGCAGCAGCGCGTTGTCCTGGAACGCCACCCCGAGACGGTGGCGCGCGGCCAGTTCCCGCGGGGGCGCCCCGTCGACCGTGACGGTGCCGGACGTCGGCTCCTCCAACGAGGCCATCATCCGCAGCAACGTGGACTTGCCGCAGCCCGACGGCCCGAGCAGGGCGAGGAACTCGCCGGGGGCGATGTCGAGGCCGACGTCGCGCACGGCCTCGACCGAGCGGCCGCGCCGCATCGGGTAGACCTTGCCGACGCCGGCCAGCGAGATCGGGGCGCCGCGACTCGCCGCCACGGCCGCCACCTGCGCCACCTGGCTCATCACGAACCGGTGTGAAGTTCGGTGAGCAGGGACATGTCGACCGCCTTGGCCGCGTCGATCGTCTTCATCCCGGAGGCCACCATGCCCTTGTAGATCGGCCCGGACAGGTAGTCCGTGTCGATCCACATGTAGCCGTGGGTCTTCGTCGCGTCGCTGGAGGCCAGCGGGAGATAGGCGGCGTTGTGCTCGATCTCGCTCGCCTGGTCCAGCCCGGCGGCCTTGCCGTACGTGGAGACCGCGAGCTTCGGGCCCGCCGTCGGGTCGGCCACGTCGTCGGCGAAGCCCCTGAGGGTCGCGCCGAGGAAGCCCTTGATCGCCGCGCGTTCGCTCGCCAGCTTCGACGTCGTCGTGAAGATCGGCAGGGTGTAGGCGGGGAGCCCGGCGTCGGTGAACGACAGCAGGCCCGGCATATGGCCGGTCTCCTTCTTGTAGGAGAGGACCTCGTCGGTGACGAAGCCGGCGAGCACGTCGACGTCGCCGTTGAGGAGGGAGTCCGGGCCGTAGCCGGTCGGGATGAACTTGTAGTCCGGCTCCAGACCGTTCAGCTTGAAGATCGCATCGAACTTGGTCTGGATGCCCTGCGGGCCGCCCAGGCGCTTGCCCTTCAGCCCCGCGACGGTCGTGATCGGCGCGTCCCACTTCGACATCAGCATGTTGAGGTTCGACTGGTAGAGCGCGCCAACGCAGACCAGCGGGTTGCCGTCGGCGATCGCGGCGACGACCGTCGTGATGTCGGTCGCGATGCCGATGTCCGCCTTGCCTGCCGCGACGATGCCCTCGATCGCGCCGATGTCCGAACCACCGGGGGTCAGCTTGATCGCGACGTTGTTCTGCTTGTAGTAGCCGTTCGTGTCCGCGAGGTAGAGCGGGGCGAATTCGGTGTCCGCGACCCAGCTCAGCTGGATCGAGAGCGTCGTCGCGCCCGCGTTGGTCGTTCCGCTCGCCGACGACGAGCCGCCGCCACAGGCGGCGAGCACCGGGCCCGCCGCGGCCGCGGCGGTGCCGAGGCCGGCGAGCCGCAGCAGGCCGCGCCGCGAGATCGAACCGGTGAGCGGGCTCGGGATGGTGTTCTTCTGAGACATGACGCTCCGGCTGGTAAGGAGAGACGGCGCCGCGTCAGGGCGGCGGCCGCGAGTGTTTGACGATCAGCAAGAAAACGGTGGGATGAGACCGCGGGACAGGCGTCGGCAGGGTCGGTGTCTCTGGGGTCGGCGGGGCTACTCGAAGCGCTCGCTCGCGAGCCGGCAGAGGCCCGACACGATCGAGTAGAGGATCACCGACAGCACGATCGACACGACCGAGCACGCCCATGCTTCGGAGGTGCGGAACGAGGACTGGGCGATGATCAGCCGGTAGCCGAGGCCGCTCGTCCCCATGACCCACTGCGCGAGCATCGCGCCGGCGACGGCGACGACGATCGACACCCGCAGGGAGACCAGCAGGCGGGGCAGGGCGGATGGCACCGCGAGCCGGAAGAAGCGGTCGAGGCGTCGGGCTCCGAGGACTACGAACAGGTCGTCCGCGCCCGCCGGTGTTCGGGCAAGGCCCGAGGCGGTGAACACCATCACGGGAAAGAACGCGATCAGAGCGGTGATGATCACGATGGTCGTCGTGTTGTAGCCGAACACCTTCGCGAGCACTGGCGAGATGGTGGCGACCGGCAGGCACTGGCTGAGCAGTGCCGGCCCGCTGATCACAGCCCGAGCGAGCCGGGAGAACCACGAAACCGTCGCCAGCAGCGCACCGGCGACCGCGCCCACCACGAGGCCACCGAGGACGACCCCGGCGGTGCGCAGCGCGTCGAGCGCGAAGCTGCCCGGGTCGTGGGCGATGAACGTCAGCACCCCTGACGGGTCCGGCGCCACCGCCGGCGGCAGGTGGCCGAGACGCACCCACGCCCACCAGGCCACCAGGATCAGCGCGAGCGGCCACAACGCGTTGACCACCCGGCCCAGCAGGAACAACGCGACACTGGGGCGCCGCCGCGGCGGCGCCAGCCCGGTGGGGACCTCATCCGACGGCTCGGCTGTCGGGAGCCGCGCGGTCGGGGCGACGGTGGCTCTTGCGGACGTTGACGGCGTCACGGCCTCAGCGCCCCCGCTCGGTCACCCAGGCTGGCGGGCGGGAACGGGGCGGTCATCGCGTTCCCGGACCGACCGCGTCGACGAGGTCGGCGACGAGGTCGGCGTAACGGGAGTCGAGCAGGGCCGCGTAGCGCATGTAACGCAGGGTCAGCCAGCGGTTCATCTGCGAGAGGGTGCCCTCCTGCCAGCTGTACCGACCGCGGTTGGCGTAGCGGGAACGCTGGCCCTGCTGCATCCGGGTGTTCGAGTAGATGTCCTGCTCGTTGATCGCCTCGTTGACGTCGTTCTGCATCTGGAACGCCCACTCGAACCCGGGCGCCTTGATGGAGCTCTCCGGGAACAGCCAGCCCATGCGCAAGGTCATCGTGTTCGCGGTCTCGGGCGTGATCAAGAAGTAGAAGACCTGGTCCGGGGTGAAAGCGAAGAACACGGTCGGCAGCACCGAGGCGAACATGACGCGGGTGCGGCGCTGCTCCGAGAGGCCCGGCAGGATCGGCAGCACGGCTCGCCCGGTCGGGTTGAAGCCCGCGTCGATCCAGCGGTAGTTCGTCGGGTGCATGACCTGCCCGTCGGAGTCGTCCCACTCGACGAACTCCGCCATCGAGGCCGGGGCGATGTCGTGGTAGCCCATGTGCACGAACGACGTGTGGTAAGGCTCGAGCGCGTTCTCGTGCATGCCTTTCCAGTTCCAGGGCTGGTTCTTGTACTCCATCGTCTTGACGATCTTCAGGTCGCCGACGTTGTAGGCGGCCATCTCCGGCTCGAGCTTGGCCAGCGTCGGCGCGAGCGGCTCCGCGCCCGGGTCCATGTTCGCGAAGATCATTCCGTGCCAGATCTCGACCTTCAGCCGCGGTAGCCGGGTTTCGGCGCGCAGTTCGGCGATCGGGCAGGTCTGGGTCATCTCGGGGGCCGCGACCAACTGGCCGTCCAGGCCATACGCCCAGTAGTGGTAGGCGCAGCGGAACTGCTTCGCGGTGCCCTTCTCGCCGTCGACGGTGATCGGGTACCCGCGGTGCTGGCAGATCGCGGACATGACCCGCAGCTCGCCGTCCTCGCCGCGGGCGACGATGAGCGGCTCGTCGCCGACCTGGATGGTGAAGAAGTCGCCGGGATTGGCTACCTGGTCGATATGGCCGAGGCACAGCCACTCCCGGGCGAAGATCGCCTCCTTCTCGAAGGCGTAGAACTCCTCGGACGTGTAGACGGCCGCGGGCAGCGTGCGGGCAGTGGTGAAGTCGGTCGACGCCGGGTCGAGCCCGGCGAGGATTGCCTGGACTTCCGGCGTGAGAGCATTCATGGACGGCTCCTCGGGGCGAGGTAACATATATGATCGGTCGTAGTCGCTTCAGCCACGTGTCCGCTGTGGCACGTTTCTGTGACTCGCGACCGCCGCGGACGAGGAGCCGGCCGGGGCGATCAGCTCAGGTTGACGACCGTCGGCTGCTCGCTGTTGCGCGCGACGACGCAGCGGCAGTCGACCTCGTCCGGGTTCTCCTCGCGGTGCACGAGACCGCCGGGGATCACCGCGATCTGCCCCGCTCCCGCGGTGAAGTCCTCCTCGCCCTCGGGCCCGGAAACCAGGAAGCGCATGCTGCCGGAGATGACGCAGACGATCGTGGTCTGGTCCTCGTGATGGTGCGCCACCGAATGGTGGCCCGGCGGCAGGACGCTCACCCCCAGCCACATGCCCCCGGCCGAGACAGCCGTGCCACGCGACAGCGCGCCGGACGCGCCGCCGGCGTCGGCCGCGTTGTCGGCCTCGAGCGCTCCGGTCGCGACGACGCGGCTTCCGCTCGGGTAGACGGTCTGCTCAACCGACGAGCTCATCACCGGCTCCTCTCTGCTGGGTGGTGGCGATGCCCTCGACCTCGATGAGGAATTCCGGGCGGACGAGCCGGGCGACGACCAGCAAGGTGTTGCCGGGCGGCCGGCCCTGCGGGTAAAGATCGGCGAAGATCTCCTCGCGGATCCGGTAGAAGTCCGCGATGTGGTCCGAGTTGACCAGGTAGGTCGTCATCTTCGCGAGCTCGGCCCACGAGCTGCCGGCGGCCTTGAGCGTCTCGCCGAGCAGGCGGAAGACGGTGCGCATCTGCGCCTCGAAGTCCCCGGCGCCGACGGTCTCGCCGTCCGCGTCGACGGAGAGCACGCCACTGATCATCGCGAGGGAGGCCGACGGCGGGCAGATCACGACCGGCGAGTAGTAGCCGACCGTCCTTCCCCCCGTGGAGGCGACAGCGAGGCCGCCGGTCATCGGGCCCCCGCCTGCCCGACGAGAGCGGCACCGGCCGGCACGGCGATGGTGTTGCGCAGCGCGCCGATCTCCTCGATCGTCGTCTCGACCACATCGCCCGCACGGAGGAACTCCGGCGGGCGCCGGGTGAAACCCACTCCGGACGGCGTCCCGGTCGCGAGCACGTCGCCCGGAAGCAGGGTCACATAGCGCGAGATGATCGAGATCTGGTCGGCGATGTCGAACACCATGTCCCGGGTGTTCGCCTCCTGCTTGCGCACCCCGTTGACGGTGAGGGACAGGTCGAGGACCGGTGGGTAGCCAAGCTCGTCGACGGTGACCACCCAGGGGCCGATCGGGGTACAGCCCTCGACGTTCTTGCCCAGGTGCCACTGGGAGTGCCGCTTCTGCGCGTCGCGGGCGGTGATGTCGTTGACGATCGTGTACCCGAAGACGTGGTCACCCGCGGACTCGCGGGGGATGCCTCTGCCGGCCTTGCCGATCACCACGCCGAGCTCGACCTCCCAGTCGAACTCCGTCGAGATCCCCGGGTCCAGCGGCAGCGGGTCGTAGGCGCCGGCCAGGGCCGCCGGCGTCTTGAAGAAGACGATCGGATCCGTGGGCACCGTCTTCTCGAACGCGTCGGCGGATTCGCGCTGGTGCTCGACGTAGTTGATACCCACGCACAGCACGCCTCGACAGGAAGAGGCGACCGGGGGCAGCAGCTGCACCTCGGCGAGCGGGACCGTCAGCCCCAGCGGGTCCGGCGCCGCTGCGGCGAGCAGCTCGTCGAACGACGCGGCGACGGCGTGCACCTGGTCGCCTTGGACGACACCGGTGTACTGGGCGCCCTGGTAGCGGAAGATCGCGACCTTCACGCGGCAACGCCTCCTTGTGGGGACTGCGAACGGTGGACCGGAACTCGGGAAAGGGGGGCAGGGCGCGACGGGTCAGCTGGCTGGCTCCCACAGGCGGTTGACCAGCCAGCCCTCGTCGAACGGGGTGCGGAAGTCCAGGGCCAGGCGCAGGTGCGAGAACTTCCAGATACCGTCGCGGCGCTCGAAGTCGTCGACGTAGGCCCCGGCCTGCCAGAAGGCGCGGTCCCGACCGGCGTTGCAGGCCTGCAGGAGCTTCCAGCGGCCGACGGCCCGGTCGCCGTCGACGGTGATGTTCTCGTTGGTCAGGAAGTGCGCGGTGAACGACATGTTCACGGCGGCGGCCACGAACGACTCGGCGATCGCCCCGCGCCCGACGATCTGGCTGCCGGCCTTCGTAGGCGCATCGCCCTCGAGCGGGCGGTCCGGCAGAGACTCCCAGATCGCGTCCTCCCAGAAGAGGTCCGCGACCGCGCCCCGCAGCCGGTCGTCGAGGCCCTGCATGTAGGCGGCCTTGAGCCCGCGGATCTCGTCGCGGGACTCGATCCGGTCGAGACGGGTCGCCAGGTCGGGCCCCGCCGTCGAGGCTAGCCCGGCTGTCGGTCCATACATCATATAAGAAGTATGAGCACCCTGGATCGGGGACCGTCCAGTACGCACGGGAAGATGTAACTTTTCGTTACATCAGGCAACGTGGGCGGAACGAAGACGTCGGAACATATATGATGCTCGAAGATCGAGTCCGTCTGCGAACGGTGGTGCGTCTTGCCCGACAGCTACAGCCCCGTGCGTCTCACCGATGTGGTCAACCCGCTCACCGGCGAGCGCGCCGATCTGACGATCGAGGTCCCCGGCCCGGCGGGCCCGGCGCCCGCGCCGGCGATCGACGGCAGCGAGCTGTGGGTACTGCCCGGTCTGTACGACGCCGACGCCCACCTGCCGATCCTCACCCGAGGGCTGCGCGAGACCGACCGGTGGCGGGCGCTCGCCGGTGGCGCGACCACGGTGAACACTGCCGTGCCCTGGCACCAGCTCGAGGCGCTCGACCTCGACGTGGTGACCGCCTACTTCGCGTCGACGGCGTTCCCCCAGATCCTGCCGATCCTCTCCGTCGCCTCCGACGTCGACAGTGAGGCGTTCCCGAAGTGGCTGGCGACGTTCGGCGAGCGGATCCGCCAGACCTGGATGCCGACGATCAAGCTGTACTCGGACAACCCGAACTTCTGGCCGAACCTCGAGGCGATCTGGGCCGTGGGCTGCAAGGCGGCGATCTACTTCTACAGCGACGAGGCCTTCGAGGGGGTTCTCGCCTCCCGCGGCGGGCCGGTCCACTTCCGCCACGTCGTCTCCGAGGCGATGAGCGACCGGATCGCCACCCGCCCCAACTCGACGACCCAGACATCACCGCACTTCCTCGTCGAACTCCCGGCCGGGCGGCCCGGCGAGCTCCACGTCCTGCCGCCGGTCCCGGACGACGACGCCGCCCGGGCCAGCCTGCTGCGCATCCTCGCCGAGCGGGTCGACCTGATAGCCAGCGACCACAACGCGCCGATCGCCGGCAACACCGGGCCCGGCCTGGAGATCGAGCAGCACCTGCTGCCCGCGCTGCTCACCCTCGTCGAGCAGGGTGCGCTCGACCTCCCGACCGCGATCGCGAAGACGACGACAGCCGCACGGGCGGTGTTCGGCCCCGCGCAGCCCCTCGCCGACGCCCGAATCGTCGTCGATCCTCGGCCGACCGGCCCCGCCGGGCTCTGGCCCGGACAGGAGGCCCGTCGCGCTGCGTTCCGCCACGTGCCGCTCTCCGGCGCAATCGTGGCAGTATTTGACAGCGGCTCCGGTTTCTTCCTGTGACGCGCGCGTACGAAGGTGCCCAGCCTCCCGTCACGGCGGGGCGCTCTAGGACCAGGGGGGTCGAGATCGACGAAAGACCGGCACGCGGGCGCACCAGAAACTCGAAGTCGTCACTGCCCGCGCTCGGCCGCAGCGGCGTCCGCACCGCGCACCGTGACGTCGCCGACCGGCTGCGGCACGCCATCGTCTCCGGCACCATTGCCGCAGGCACCCACCTGGTCCAGGCCGAGCTCGCGAACACCCTCAACGTGAGTGTCACGCCGGTCCGGGAGGCGCTGCGCGACCTGGAGAACGAGGGGCTCGTCGACTTCGACCCGTTCCGCGGCGCCACCGTCCACGCGGTGAGCCTGGACGAGCTCGAGGAGATCTACGAACTGCGCCGGGTGCTCATCCCGCTGGCGATCCGCGAGCGGATCCACACCATCACCGACGAGGAACTCGACGAGGCCGAGCGGCTCACCGACCAGATGACACTCGACGTCGACGACGCCCAGTGGGTCGAGGCAAACCGCGCCCTGCACACCCTGCTCGACGGAGCCTCGAACCTGCCGCACCTGCGCCGGTTTCTGCGCCGTCTGGCGGACATCTCGGCGCTGTACGTCGAACTGTCGGTGACGACGGATCCCGAGCGTCGGCGCCGGGCTCGCAATGACCACAAGGCGCTGATCGCCGCCTACCGGACCCGCAACGCGGAGGCGGTCACCGCGATCACAACCCGCCACCTCAACGACACCGCCGCAGTCGCCGCGGCGGCCCTCAAGGAGAAGAGCACCGAACCCAGGCACGCGGACGACTGACCTGACAGTGACCTGGCAGGGCACCGTTGCGCTGGCGGGGACAGCTGCGCTGGCGGGGACAGCGGTCGGGCCAGCCGTTCTCGGGCATGATCTCCGCACTCGCTGGGCGGACGAAAGATCTGGTCTAGATAATTGGGTCGGACCACAGCACTTTCGCGTCGGTGATCGATTCGACTTCGGTCCGGGAGTGACCTGGCGCGACGAGTACTACGCGCAGACCGCCCGGGGTGACATCCATGACGGCGTAGTTGGAGATAATCCTGTCGACGACGCCGACACCCGTCAACGGAAGGGTGCAGACCCGGACAATCTTGCTGGAGCTGTCCTTTGCCACGTGATCGGTAAGCACCACGACCCGCCTGGCGCCGACCACGAGGTCCATGGCGCCACCCATACCCTTGATCAACGACCCAGGAACCGCCCAGTTCGCGAGGTCGCCGGTCTGGGATACCTGGAGTGCGCCGAGGACAGCCACGTCGACGTGGCCACCGCGGATCATCGCGAAAGACTCGGCGGAGTCAAAGAAACTCGCCCCACGCACTGCCGTGATGGTCTGCTTGCCGGCATTGATGAGATCGGCGTCCTCCTCGCCTTCGAACGGATATGGGCCCATGCCGAGAAGGCCGTTCTCGCTGTGAAGTGTCACGTGGACTCCGCTGGGGAGGTGGTTCGCCACCAGCGTCGGAATGCCGATTCCAAGATTGACGTAGTCGCCATCGGCGAGCTCAGCGGCGGCCAAGGCCGCCATCTGCTCACGACTCCAGGTCATTGGACGCCTCCGACCTCGTGCGCAGGGTGCGGCCGAACAGTGCGCTGTTCGATCTGTTTTTCGGGGCACAGTACTCGCACGACGCGGTCGACATAGATCCCCGGCGTCACGATCACCTCCGGATCGAGTGCCTCCAGGCTGATATTCTCGACCTCGGCAATGGTGACGACCCCCGCGGCGGCGACCAGCGGGTTGAAGTTGCGGGCAGTGCGCCGATAGGTCAGGTTCCCGTATGTGTCGGCCGTGTGGGCATGCACCAGGGACAGGTCGGCCCGGAGTGAACGCTCGAACAGATAGGTCTCACCGTCGAAGACTTCCGTTGGTTTTCCTGTCGCGACGGGCGTGCTCACCCCGGTTCTGGTGTAGAAACCCGCGATACCGGCTCCTCCCGCCCTGAGCCGCTCCGCGAGCGTCCCCTGGGGATTGAACTCGACCTCGATGTCCCCGTTCAGGTACTGGTCCGCGAACATCATGTTCTCGCCGACGTACGACGCGATGACCTTCCGTACCTGCCTGCTCTCCAGAAGGAGGCCGAGCCCGGCGCCGTCCACACCCATGTTGTTGGAGATGACAGTGAGATCCGTTGCGTGGCTGTCATGAAGCGCCCGGATCAGCTCGCTCGGTATCCCGCACAGCCCGAACCCACCGACGGCAATCGTCATGCCGTCGGTCACGACGCTGGTCAGCGTTTCCTGAGCCGTCCGGCACAGTATCGTCTTCACTCGCATTCCGTTCTGTAGCGACCGCCGTGACGACCACGCCGACGGGCCCTGGCCACGAACACCCGGATGGCCGACGCCCGCCGTCGCCGACCATCCGGCCGTTCGTGGGCGCCCGCCGGCCACCGACGCAGGCCGCGTCACCGGGGCCGGTATTTAGGAACCAGCGTCGTGCAAGAGGATCGCGGTCGCCGGACAGATCCCGACGGCTCGTCTCACGAGCGACTCGTCGCCGTCCTCGACGGTCTCGTGCAGGGCGACCACAAGACCGTCGTCGCCCAGGTCGAAGTACTTCTCCGCGACATCGACGCAGTTTCCGGCGCCGATGCAGCGTTCCTGCAGCGCTTCGATCCGTGTCATCGTCATGCTTCTCCCCACGTCACCAGGAGTTCGGGCACGCCATAGATCATCGAGTTTCTGAAGTCGAGATCGGATTCCGCCACCGCGAGCCGCAGGTCGGGGAATCGCTGGAGCAATTTCACAAACACGACCTGAAGCTCGATCCGAGCAAGGTTCTGGCCGAGACACTGATGGATGCCGAATCCGAACGAGACATGGTCACGGGCATCGCGGCGAATGTTGAGGACGTGTGGGTCCTCGAAGACCTCGGGGTCATGGTTCGCGGCAGGGATAGGGGCGATGACACCATCACCGGCGTGAATGCACACACCCCGGATCATGATGTCGTCCGTCGCCACCCGGGAAGCCACGTGGTGCGCGACGGAGAGATACCGGAGCAGCTCCTCCATCGCCGGCGCCGCCAGCTCCGGGTGCGCGCGGAGTTCAGCGGCCTGGTCCGGAAAGCGAAGGAAGGCGATCGTGCCGAGCGCGATCATGTTGGCCGTGGTGTCGAAGCCGCCGACAACGAGCAGCTGCAGCATGCCGACGAGGTCCTGACGGCTGATCGCGCCCTGCTGGAACTGCTGTGCGACGAGGTGGCTGACGATGTCCTCGCCCGGCTTCTCAAGCCGGCGACGTATGAGGTTGTCAAGGAACGCGGCAAGGTCCCCCGAGGCCTGCGCGGAGACGTCAGGCGGGCTGTTCAGGTTCATCCACGTCGCGACCCGGCCGAGCAGGAACGCCGCGTCGCTGCTCGGTAGGTCGAGGATCTTGCAGATCGCTCGGGCCGGCAGCGGCTCGGCGAGCGCCGCCACGAGGTCAACGGGGCCGCCCGCCGCCGCCATGCCGTCGAGCAACTCGTCGACCAGCTGCTCGACATACGGCCGTAGTAGCTCGACCTGTCGCACGGAGAACGCCTTCGTCAGCATGCGTCGTTGCACGTCATGCTCCGGGGCATCCATGCGAATGAAGCCACCCTGTGTATTGCGAGACGCCGAGTGGTTGGCGCTGCTGTTCGGGTACCCGCCGACACGCGGGTTCGCGGACATGGCCGGATTGCGCAGCAACGCCCGCATGTCGTCGTGCCGGGTGGCCAGCCAGGCCGCGGAGCCGTCGTAGAGGCTGACCCGGCTCACCGGGCACCGGGCCCGCACCTCGTCGAACGCAGGAGGCGGCAGCAGCGGGTCCGCGCGCCGCGGCGGCCAGGTGATACCGCTGTCGACCTCCGGGGCGTCGAGATCGTAAGACGTCATGGTGCCACGACTCCCTCCGTGCTGGGCGCGAGTCTCTCGGTGCCGTCCTGGTGGCCGTCGACCACGTAGTCGATGCCCATCGAGCTCTCCCGCAGCGGGCCCAGGAACGCGACGACCTCGAGGTGACGTGGATGGGTCAGGTACGTGGCGAGGTCGTCGGCGGTGTCGAAGTCGGCGACCATTCCGACGTCCGCCTGACCCTCGGTCACGGACTCGCCGACCGTCATCGACCGCACCTGCGGCAGGCCCCTGAGCGCCCCGATCATCCCGACCAGCTCACCGCGTTGATCGGCGGTGGAGCTCGGGCTCAACTTGATGACGGCGACATGTCTGATCACAGCTTCGCCTCCGCGCCAATGCCGGCCTTCTGAAGAAGGGCGTACTCGAATGCGTTGTCGACGGCCTCGTAGGTCTCCTCGAGCAGGTGGTCGGCGTTCTGGCTGCCCACGACGAGCTCCCAGTTGTCGCGCACCTTCTCGGGCGTAAGCTCGGGGTCCGCGAACCCGAGCGGGGAGGCGAAGAACACCCTTGCGACCCGACCGCCGCTGATACTGAAAGCCTGGCCGGAGACCGGACACTCCTGCGCCGCCAGCAGGCAGGCACCGAGCGCGACGTGCTCCGCCGTCGTGAACCGCTCCATGTATTCAAGGACGTTGGTACCCGGAATCAGCGGCGTGACCATCCGGCTGATCGCCAGAGGCAGGATGGCGTTCGCCTTGATCCCCAACGGGGCTCCGGCTCCCGCGGCCTGACGTGTGGCGGCCAGGACCCCGGCCTTCGCGATTGCGTACGAGCCGTACCAGGTTCCGTCTGGCTGCACGAAGCCGAGCGCCGCGGCGGAGCTCGTGTTGACAAACCTGCCGTAGCCCTGGCGCGCCATGTGCGGCCACGCGGCGCGCATCGTCATGAGCTGACCCTCGAGATGCACGGCCATGTGCGCCGCATACGCGGGTCCCGGCTCCTCCTGGATCGGGTCCGAGGCGTTGATCCCGGCGTTGTTCACGACGATGTCGATACGACCGAACGTGTCGATGGCCTGTTGCACCATCGCGGCGACGTCTTCCTGGCTCGCGACACTGCCCCGGTTCGCGACGGCCACGCCGTTGGCCGCCGTGATCTCGTCGACGACGGCCTGGGCGCGGTCGCCGCTCTGAACCTCGTTCCGGATGGACACCCCGTAGTCGTTGACCACGACTTTCGCGCCGCGCGCGGCCAGGGTCTTCGCGTGCGCGCGACCGATCCCACCGCCGGCACCGGTGACGAGCGCGACCCGCCCGTCGAATCGGACGTCACTCATAACCAACCCTCCTCACTTGACAACGCCGGTCTCGGACCGGCGAACGGTGACGATCACGGCGAACAGCACGATCACGCCGAAGATCACGGTCTGGTAGTTGGGATCCACCTGGATCAAGGTCATCCCGTTGGTCACGATCCCCAGGGTGAGGACGCCAACGATGGTGCGCGCCGGGCCACCGCTGCCGCCGCTGAGGGCGGTTCCGCCCATCACTACCGCCGCGATGGCGTTAAGCAGGAACGAATCGCCCATACCGGGCGAGGATCCGCCGCCGACGCCGATTAGCATGAGTCCGGCGACGCCGGACAGGAGGCCGGACAGGGCGAACAGCGCAAGTTTGTTGCGCCGCACCTTGAGGCCGGAGAGGGCCGCGACGCGTTCGTTGCCACCGATGGCATAGACGTGGCGGCCGAACGGCGTCCGGTACGCGATGACCGCGACGATGGCGAACACCATCACGGCCCACCAGACGATATTTGCGATGCCAAACGCAGGTGTGCTGTTGACCATCGTGTCGAGCGTGTGGTTGTCGAGCTGAGCCGCGGCGCCGCCTGTGATCCTCAGGGCCAGACCGTTGAGAATGAACAGTGTGCCGAGCGTCGTAAGGAATGACGGCAGCTTGGCGTACGCGACCAGGAAGCCGTTCACCAGGCCGCAGGCCAGACCGATGGGCAGCGCGAGCCAGATCAGGTCGGGGTGGCCGTGTTCGGACAACTGGACCGCGATGGTTCCCGTCAAGGCAGCGACCGCGCCGACGGACAGGTCGATGCTGCCGGCGACGATGACCAGCGTCGACGCGCACGCGACCACCATCAGTGTCGAGGACGACCGAAGGATGTTCAGCAGGTTGTCGGTGGTCGGGAACAGCGCCGTACGCGCAGTGAAGAAAATAATGAGCGCGACGATCAGCGCGTACGGTAACAGCCGACCACCCCAGGCGCCGACCACCTCACCGGTAGACCGTGGTGGCCGGGCTGGTTTCACGGCCACCACGGGCCTCTCCGGAAGCTGCTGCGTGGTCATTTCACACCATCCTTGCGATGACGAGCTCTTCGGTGAGCAGCCTGGTCTCGGCCTGATCCCATTGATGGACCATGCGCCCGTCCTTCATGACCGCGACGCGGTCACCGAGCCCGAGGAGCTCGTTGAGGTCGTCGCTCACGACGAGGATTGCGATGCCCTCGTCCGCGAGATCGCGCAGATGTCCGTAGATCTCCTGGCGGGCGCCGACGTCGACTCCCCGGGTGGGGTTGTCCAGGACCAGTACGTGGGCCCCGGAGGCGACGAGCCGGGCGAGCATGACTTTCTGCTGGTTTCCACCGCTCAGCGAGCCGACCTTGGTCTCCATGTCTGGAGCGGCAATGCGGTACCGGTCGATCGCCGCGGCGACGGCGCGCCGTTCGCGTCCCGGATCGAGAAAGGGGCCGCGGCGCAACGAGCGCAGGCTCGACCAGGTGATATTCCACTTGATGCTCTGCAGCAGGCTCACGCCCTCCGCGTGGCGGTCAAGCGGACCGAACGCGATGAACCCGGTCCGTGCGGCGTTGTCCCCGGACCGCAGGCGGTGTCCATCGACGACGACATCGCCGTGCGCTTTCAGGTCACCCGCGATGGCCCGGGCGACATGCGACTTGCCGCAGCCGGCGATGCCACCCAGCGCGAAGATCTCACCTTGGCGGATCTCCAGTGACACGTCGGTGAAGTACGGCGCCGCCGCCAGTCCGTCGACCTGCAACCGGGCCGGGCCGAAGGTGGCGTGCCGGCGATCCTCGAAGTAGTGGTTCTGTGAGCGCTCACGTCCGACCATGAGCCGGTGCAGCTCGGCCTCGCTGGTCTCGGCGGCCAGCCGCTCGGCGACGACCTGTCCGTCCTTCAGGACGTACACCCGGTCGCACAGCTCGAGGATCTCGTTCAGGCGGTGGCTGACGAACACGAACGAGGCATGCTCGCGGTGGGCCCGGACGAACTGGAACAGCTCGGCCGCCTCGTCCTGGTTCAGCGAGGCTGTGGTCTCGTCGAGGAGGATGACCGGCCGGCCGATCTCGAGCAGGTCGGCGACGGCGAAGGCCCGCGTGATCTCCACGAGCTGCCGGATGTCCAGCGGCAGATCCCGTACGCGTGCGTCCACGTCGACCTGCCCACCCAGCAGCTGGCTGCCGTCGACCTGCTGGGCGGCGGCGCGGCGCATGCGAGCGGTTCGCAGCAGGCCGCCGACGGTGAACCGGACCTCGTGGCCGAGGTACAGGTTCTCCGCGACGGTCAGGTTGCCGATGAGGCCCTGGTCCTGGTGCGCGCGGAACACGCCAGCCGCGTTGGCCTGCTGGTAGCTCGCCAGCTCCGTGGCACGGCCGCCGACACGGACCTCGCCGGAGTCGACGCTCAGAGAGCCGGACAGGATGCTGAGCAGGGTCGACTTTCCGGCGCCGTTCTCGCCGACGAGGCCCACCACCTCGCCGTCACGCACCGTGATGCTGACGTCCGTCAATGCCCGTACTCCTGGGAACGCCTTCGTGACTCCGTCGGCTTCGAGGGCCGGCGGCGGCAGAGTGTCGACCGTCATCGCGGCCTACAGATCCAGCGCCGCGAGCGCCTCGTGCACGAGGCCGAAACCGAGCTGGTCGTGCATGATGCGTTTGAGGTCACGGGTCAGGACCTCACGGGTGTAGCGCAGCGTGAGCAGCGGCTTGGCCGCCAGCCTGTGGGCGATCTCCATGGCCCGGGGAATCAGCTCAGCGGGCGCGAGGACCTCGTCGACGGCGCCGGCAACCAGCGCGGCCTCGGCCGAGAGCTCCTTCTCGGTGAGAAGGAAGTACTTGGCACGCTTCGCGCCCAGGACGTAGATCCACGCCTGCGCGGCTCCGTCGCCGGGAACGATTCCTCCTGGCAGGTGGGGACTGTCCTCGAAAACCGCGGTGGAAGACGCGAGCACGACGTCGGAGAGGATCGGAATCTCGGAGTGCACCCGCGCGGGCCCGTTGACGGCAGCAATCACCGGAACCCGGATCGACAGTAAGTTGTTGATCAGCCTCTGGCCCTCGAAGACGCTGTTGTCCCAATCGGCGGGGCCGGTCAGGACGAAGCTGTCGAAGTCGATGGCCCCGCAGAAGTCGGCGCCGGCGCCGGTGAGCACGACGACCTTGTTCTCCGGATCGCAGGCGACGTCGTTGAAGCAGTACGCCAGCTCGTCATGGGCGACCGTGTCCCACACCAACGACCCGCCCCGGGTGTGAAGAGTGACGACGAGGACACCGTCGTCGGTGCGCTCAAATTTGATTCGTTGGTACTTTCCCCGGTAGTCGTGTAACCGAGGCGCGATCTTCGACATTACCTACTCCTGTGTCCTTGGATCGGTCAGCGGACCATGACGCCGGCGTCGACCGGTACGGCCATACCGGTGATGAACCTCGCGTCGTCGGAGGCGAGCCACGCGACGGCGGCGCTCACCTCCTCGGGTTCGAGGAATCCGTTCGCCGGGATGGGCAGCACCGGGTTGAAGGTGCTGGCGAACAGGACCGCGTCGTGGCCGTCACCGCTCAGCAGCGCCGGCCCGGTCTCGTCGGTGGTCAGGGGGGTCCGGATCGGCCCGGGGTTCACGGTGTTGACCCGGATTCCGAACTCGCCCAGCTCCTGCGCCAGGACCTTCATCAGGCCCTGGAGGCCGTGCTTGGTCGCGGCGTACGCGCCGGTGAAGGGAAGCCCCTTGGTCCCGGAAACCGAGCTGGTGATGATGATCGAACCGCCGTCGCCCGCGAGCATGCGCGGGGCGAACGCCTGCACGGTGTTGAAGGTTCCGGTCAGGTTGACACTCATGACCTCGTCCCACAGGTCCATGGGAGTGTCGAGGATCTTGCCGTAGGCGCCCATGCCCGCGTTGCAGACAAGCACGTCCAGCCGTGGGAAGTCGGTGCTGCTGGCGGCCTCCGCCGCCGCCAGCGCCGCCCGGTCACGGATGTCCGCCTTTATCGCGACCGCGCGCCGTCCCATGGCCTTGACCGCGTCGACCGTCTCGACGAGCTCATCCCACGTGCCGAGCGGGTAGGCGACCTTCAGTGCCTGCTCGCAGAGGTCCAGCGCGACGATGTCGGCTCCTTCGGCCGCGAGCCGCAGGCAGTGCGCCCGGCCCTGGCCATGGGCCGCGCCGGTCACGAGCGCGGTGCGGCCCGCCAGGCGCTGCCGCATCGGGTCCTGGTCATACATATCCGCCACCTCCTGTGGGTCGCCCCGTCGTTCTATGCGATGCCCATGCGCTTGAACGTGCCGAGCGCACCGTCCTTGTAATCCGCCTTCGCCCGGACGGAGCCATAGGGATCGACGAAACGCGCGGACCAGTCGGTGTTGACCTTGTCGATCTGCCCACTGTCGAGTGCCCGCTGATATTCCGTCGGCCACTGGAAGCCCGCCGGGCGGGGGGTCCTGTTGGTGCCTGGCCTGTCGCCCCACAGGAAATTCGTCGGGTCCGAGACCACGCACTTGTGCGGGAACGTCCATTTGTCGCCCTGCAGTTTCCGGCTCATCTTCCGCGCGTCCCACAGCGGCGACTTGTCCTCGCCGGTTAGGTTCAACAGCTCGCCCGCCGCACCAGGCGTGTCCACGATGACGCTGTCGGTGTCGATGAACACCTCGGTGGGATCGAACTTCACACCGTTCAGGAAGTCATAGAGCCGGACGGCGGCCAGCACTCCCGAGAACGCGATCAGGCCGGCGGAGGTGGCGACGATCCTCTCCTCCGACTGCATCTGCTCGAGGAACCCAGGGTCGCCGTCCATACCGCAGACGAGCGCAGTGGTGTTGCGAGCCGCCTTGAGTGCGGCAATCGCGCCCTGGGCGACGCCGTCGTTGAATCCGACGACGAACTTCACGTCCGGATGCGCCGGCAGCAGCGCGGCCAGTGCGTCCCTGGCCTTGGTGGTATCCCAGTCGGTGTACGCGTTGCCGACGACCTTGACGTTCGGATATTCCGCGAGCGCCCTGTTGACCCCGAACCGCCGCGCGGTCTCGGAGATGCCGCCCTTCGGGCCGCCGAGCAGGATCGCCTCGCCCTTCCCGCCGCCACGCTGCAGGAGGATCTTCGTGATGATATAGGCTTCCTCGGCGAACGGCCCCCCAACGTTGCCGATAAAGTACCCGTTGTACCTCGGACCGTTGGGTGCGAACCACGGGAGGCGGTTCGAGAGATTCGTGTACGCGATCTTCTTGTTGGTCAACGACTGCGCGTACTGGCCCACCGACGCGTCGGCGACGAGATAGCTGTGCACACCATTGACTCCCAATGCGGGGAACTGCAGCTCCTGCGACAGCATCTTCTGCATGTCGCCGTCGTAGCTGGTGAACGACGAGCTGCCGCTGAGCGCCTGGGCAGAGAGCTTGAAGGCACGATCGGTCGACTCAAAGGCGGGCACGTTCGCGATCAGGTGATCGATGAACTTCGGTGCGACCGCGCCGCCGGCGCTGCTGGCCGTTCCGACGTCACGGCCCGCGCAGGCCGCCACCGCCAGGCCGAGGCCACCGAGGCCGACGGCCTGTAACAGTCCGCGTCTGGATAACTCTGCCGTTGCCGGTACATCCTTGATATCCATGAACAACTCCCGAAAAAGGTGCGCCAAAGAGCGCCGGTGTCGTTGGGACGGCCCGCGCGCGGGCCGGGTCGGTGCCCCGGGTCAGCTCCGGTCGGCCCGCACGGTGTCACTTCGCGACGAAACCGCCGTCGACGGGCAGGGCGACACCGGTGATGAAGCTCGCCCGGTCGCTGGCCAGGAAGAGCGCGGCCTGCGCGATCTCCTCCGGTCGGCCACGCCGACCGAGTGGGATGTCCTTGGCGAGCCAGGCGTTCATGCGATCGTCCAAGCCCTCCGTGGTCTCCCTGGACCAGAACTTCGGCAGCATAGGAGTGTCGATCGGCCCCGGGCAGATCACGTTCACCCGGATCTTCGGGGCAAGCGCCAGCGCCAACGATTTCCCCAGCATCACGACCCCACCTTTGGAGGCAGAGTAGAGCGGGCTCAGGTGGGAGCCTACGAGGCCGGCGGTCGAGCTGGTAAAGATGATCGAACCGACGTTCGCGGATGCCTGCAGCAGCGGGATCGCCTGCTGCGCGGCGAAATAGGCGCCGGTGAGGTTCACTGCGACGGAGATGTCGTACTGCTCACGCGTCACGTTGTTGCCGGTGGCGCCAGGTGTGCCCGCATTCGCGTAGACGATGTCCAGCCGGCCGTACCGCTCGCCGATGACGTCATAGCAGCGCTGGATGGCCGCGTCGTCCGTGACGTCGACCTGGAGGGCGAGCGCGGTCCCGCCGGCGGTCTCGATCTCGGCGGCGACCGCCTTGGCCTGCCCCTCGTCGAGGTCACCGATGACGACCGTGGCCCCCTCCCCCGCCATCGCAAGCGCGCTGGCGCGCCCCATGCCCGACGCGCCGCCGGTGATGAACGCGATGCGGTCCTGCAGCTCTGCCATTCTCAGCTCCATTCTGACTGCGACCGGGACCCTGCCGTTGGCAGATCAACCGGTCGTCTCGAATGCACGCAGCTCGATGTACTCGTCGAGGCTCCAGCGACCCCATTCCCGTCCGACACCGGTCTGCTTGAATCCCCCGTGCGGGCCCGCGGTGACGTTGGCCAGGCAGTTGACCCCGACGTTCCCGGTGCGAATCGCACCGGCCACCCGCCAGGCCTTCTCCAGGTCCTGGCTCCAGACCGCGGCGTTGATGCCGTAAATCGAGTCCTCGGTGATTCTCACGGCGTCGGTCTCGTCATCGAACGGGATGGCGACAAGGACCGGGCCGAATATCTCCTCCTGGGCGATACGCATCCTGTTGTTGACGTCGGTGAACAGCGTGGCCTCGATGAAGAAACCGGTGGGGTCGGCAACGGCACCGCCGGCCGCGAGGGTCGCACCCTCCTCCCTGCCGACGCGGATGTAGTCAAGGACCCGGTCGAACTGCGCCGCGTTGGCCACCGGACTCAGCTCGGTGCCGCTGTCCAGCGGCTCCCCTGGCCGCAACGTCGCCATACGCTCAGCCAGCCGCGCCGTCACCTTCTCGTAGATCGGACGCTCGACGAGCAGGCGGGTGAGCTGGCCGCAGCCCTGGCCGGCATGCTTGAGATTGGCCGGGTCCGTGGCGAAGAACGCATCGAGGTCCGCGTCCGCGAAGACGATGTTGGCGGACTTGCCGCCGAGCTCAAGCACGCACTTCTTGACCGTCCGCGCGGCGAGCTCCATGATTCGCCGCCCGGTGGCCGTCGAACCGGTGAAGCTGACCATGTCGACCCGGGGGTCGCCGACCAGCGCCTCACCGGTCTCGGGGCCGGCGCCGAGCAGGATGTTCAGCACACCCTCGGGCAGTCCGGCCTGCACCGCGAGCCGCGCCATGAGCGCGGCATCCCAGGATGTGGTCGGGTGCGGCTTGAGGATGACCGTGCAGCCGACCGCAAGCGCCGGAAAGACCTTCTGCACGTTGACGCGGAAGGGGTAGTTGAACGGGGTGATCGCGGTGACGACGCCCGCCGGGACGCGCTGCACGACCCGGACCCGCCGTACGCCCGTCTGGCCGGACATCGGCGGGCCGCTGATGTCAGTGGACTCGGTCTCGGCGAAGCTAGCGGCGGCGTCGGCATATCCGTGGGCCGCTACGAGCGGCGCGCCGGTCTGCCATCCCTCGGCCAGCGGCAGCAGCGCGCCGGCCTGATCGATCGCGATCCGCACGAGCTCGTCGCGGTGCTCAGCGAGCAGGTCGGCGTACCGGTGCAGGACGGCAGCCCGCTCGGCCGGCAACATCCGCGGCCAGGGGCCCTCATCGAACGCCCGGCGCGCGGCCGCGATCGCGCGCTCGGCCTCGTCGGCTCCGGCCACCGGCGTCTCGGCGACCACCTGCCTGGTCCAGGGCGAAACGATCACGAAGCGTCCGGTCCCCGTCTCGAGCCGGCCGTCGATCAGGTGCCGGAGGCCCCGCGCGACGGGGGCGGGCTCAGTGACACCCGCCCCGGCCCGCACGGTCTGTGACTGACCGATCATGATCTGTCCCGCCCTCTCACAGTGCCTGGCCCCACGCGTCGGACCCTACAGCGCCGAATCCTGTTCACGTTGATAATTCGTTTCATAATCATAGATTCCGCTCATCGTAATTACACTGCGCATTCCAGGTCTTCAATCGAGATTCTGGACAAAACCTGCGAACGGTGGCCCATGACGGCTGCACTGGCGTGGATCCCCGCCACACTTAGAAGGCGGCCCGCGCGGGCATAGGCGACTACGAGCTTTGGCCCGTCGCTCTCGAGCGTCAGGGCCGCATCGTGGCCTAAGGACGAGCCAATGCTCTGCAACCTGGCGCCGTACTGATCGGACCAGAAGTAGGGCGCGCTCACGAATCCCGCTGGATCGTGCAGCCCGAGCAGCCGCCGGGCCGCATAGGCACCCTGCTCGACGGCGTTTGTCCAGTGCTCTACTCGCATGAGCCTGCTGTACAGCGGATTCCACCAGGCAGCGACATCGCCGGCCGCGACCACCCCGTCGGCGCCCGCAACCGCGCACGTACGGTCACATCGAACGCCGTCAGTAACGTCTAGTCCGCTGTCGATCAACCAGTCGACTCCCGGTAACGAGCCGATCGCGACGAGGACGACGTCCGCCGCGAGCGGCTCACCGCCGACCAGACGGACACCGGCGACCCGCCCCGACGGACCTGGGACGAGACCGGCCACCGAACCGCCGGTCACGATGCGTACACCATGCGAACGGTGCAACGCGGTCACGTAGGCGCCGAAGGAGGCACCGAGCACGCTGCCGAGCGGTACCTTGTCCTTCTCGACAACGGTGACGTCCTGACCGAGCTCGGCGGCGACGGCGGCCACCTCGAGGCCGATGAAGCCACCGCCCACGATCACCACACGTCGCGCCTCCCGAAGGTCCTTTCTCAGCCCGCGCGCGTCCTCGACGGACCGCAGCGTGTGGACTCCGGGCAGGCGCGGGCCGAACGGAACAGGCCTGGCCCGCGCTCCCGTCGCGATCACCAGACCGTCGAAAGGAACCTGGACGTCGCCACCATCCGCCCGGATAGCCTCGACCTGGCGACGCCCGAGGTCAAGGCGGACGAGGCGATGACCCATCAGCCGCTCGACCTCGAGGTTCCCCGGCCACTCGATGGCGACGCGTCCCTCATCGAGCTTGCCGCTCAGCAGGCCCTTCGAGACCTCCGGCCGCCGATACGGGGACTGCGCATCGGCGTCGAGAAGCACGACCCGCCCGTCGAAGCCGGCCCGACGCAGCTCGCGGGCGGCGCTCAGGCCGGCGTTGGAGCCGCCGGCGATCACGATCTGGCGCATCACGGGTGCCCCACCGGCTCTCCGGCCCGAGCCAGGACCAGGCCGGCGACCCGGTAGTCCGGCCTCGTCACCACCCGACCGTCGAGGAGGACCGCCGCCTCGCCTCGCAGCAACGCCTCCTCGTACCGCCGGCAGATCACGCGGGCATACTCGACCTCGGCCGGCGACGGCGTCATGATCTCGTTCACGATCGGCAGGTGACGGGGCGCCAGCGCGATACACGCGGTGTAGCCGACATCCCGCCAGGTGCGCACGAATCTGCGCACGACGTCGAGATCCTGGTAGTTCGGAACGAGGCTTCCCCCGGTCGCGAACAGCCCGTGTGCGGCCGCCGCGATCGCCACCGTCGAGCGCACCTGGCTGCCGGGCAGGTAGAGATCGTCACCCGCGTCGTCGAACGGCCGCGAGCCGACGTCCGCCGCGAAGTCGACATAGCCGAAATGCAGCCCCTGCACCGTCTCGACGGCCGAGATCGCGTCCAGTTCCTGGACGGCACCCGCGGTCTCGATCATGACGTGCAGGCCGAGCGGGCGCGCGTCCCGATGCTCGCGCAGGATGCCGGCCACGGCCACCACCTCGTCGGCCGAGCGCGCCTTCGGGTAGCTGACGAGGAAGTCGCCGTCAGCGTGGGCCAGAGCCACCAGGTCGCCCCTGGCCCACGGCGTCTCGAGGTTGTTCACCCGTACGACGACCTCGCGGGCGCCGAAATGCGATCGGTCGCCTAATGCCTCGACCACCCGCGCGCGGGCCCGCTCCTTGTCCGCGGGCGCCGCCGAGTCCTCTAGATCGATCATGATCGCGTCGGCCTGAACCGTGGGCACCTTGTCCCAGTACCGCTCGACCAGGATGGGGACCTCGAGCAGGCTGCGGACGTGCGCGTAGCGCTCCCGGCCGGCCGTCATGACACCTCCAGGAACGACCGCAGCACCTCGAGGAACTCCTCCGGCGCCTCCCGCGGGACGTAGTGGCCGGTGTCGAACCACCGCACCGTTGCCGCCGGCATCGCCGCAAGCATGCGGTCGACGACCTCCTCGTCGAGCACGTTGCTGCGCCGGCCGACCAGGAGCAGCGTCGGCATCGTGAGGTCCTTCGAGCGCTGCCACAGGTACTCGACATCCGGCAGGCTCACCGAGCCGGTGATCCACTGGACGTCCGGGTCCGCCTTGGGGACCAGTTTGCCGGCCCAGTTCCTGCGCAGCTGGTGCCGGACGTGCAAGTCGATGAAGTCCTTGCGCCATTCGGGATGCAGGCCCAGGTAGAAGGCCTCCGCCTCCGCTTCGTCGCGGAATCCGCGCAGGTTCGTCGTGGCCCGGATGAAGTCGCGCATCGCGATCGCGCCGGACCGGGAGTTGGCTGGTCCGGCGTCCGAGAGCGCGAGCCGGCGCACCGTCTCCGGCCGCTCGCCGGCCACCGCGATCGCGACCCGGACCCCGGCCGAGTGCCCGACAAGGTCGACGGGTCCAAGACCGAGCTGGTCGATGAGCCCGTGGACGTCACGGGCCATGGAACGCACTCGGTACCCAGCGGGGCACCAGTCGCTGTCCCCGTGCCCACGCAGGTCCATCGCGATCACATGCCGGTCGGGAAGGAGCCCACGGATGATCGGGTCCCAGGTGTGGCACTGGACATTGAGCCCGTGGAGCATCACGATCGGCGGCGCCGTGACCGGACCCCACTCCGTGTAGTGGAGCCGCAGCCCGTCAACCTCGACGAAGCCATCCGCATACTCGTGCAACATCCGCTACCCCTGACCTCTCAAACCGTTCAGGACCGGTGCATGATTATCATGCGCATGAATCGCCGTCAAGGGCGGACGTGAGCGCTCAGCCGTCTGTCTCCGCTGGTCACCCCCCCAGGACAGTCGACTGGGACCCCGCGCGGCCCGGATGCGGCCAGGCTCGCGCGGCCAGCTTCCGTTGACATCCACACCCACCGCTGGCTACTTTCATGCGAACTATCCGTATGAATTTGGCCGCGAAGGACATCGATGCAGAGCTCCCAGGCAGCCCTGGCCGGCCTCAAGGTCGTCGAGTTCGCCCACGTCATCGCCGGACCGCTCGCCGGCACGCTGCTGGCCGATCTCGGCGCGGAGGTCGTGCACGTTGAGGATCCGGGCCGTGGCGACCCACAGCGAGCGGCCGGTCCGCAGCGCAACGGTGCGCACCTGTGGTGGAAGGTCTCCGCCCGCAACAAACGATCGGTGACGCTCGACCTGCGCAGCCCCGAGGGCCGAGAGGTCGCGCGTGACCTGGTCGCCTGGGCGGACGTGGTCATCACGAACTTCCGGGTGTCCACGCTCGAGAGATGGGGGCTCGACTTCGCGTCGATCAACGCGGTGAGCCCGAAGATCATCGTGCTCCAGGTGACCGGCTACGGCGCGCGCTCCTCGCGACGCAACCAGCCCGGCTTCGGCAAGGTCGGCGAGGCGATGAGCGGCGTGGTCAACCTGACCGGGTTCCCCGACGGGCCTCCGGTGCACACCGGCTTCTCCCACGGCGACTCGGTCACCGGTCTCATGGGTGCCTTCGCGATCCAGGCAGCGCTCTACCGTCGGGCCACCGACCCGGACTTCGCCGGCGAATGGATCGACCTGGCGCTGTACGAGACTCTCTTCCGGCTCGTCGAGTGGCAGGTGGTATTCCGCGACCAGTCCGGCCAGGTCCCGCAGCGTGCCGGCAACCGCCTCGCCGCCGCCCCGGCCGCCGTGATCAACACTTTCCGGACCCTCGACGCCCGCTGGATCACCGTCACCTCGGGGACGCCCCGATCAGTGCAGAACGTCGCCCGTCTGGTCGGCGAAGACGTCGCCGACTACGCGACACCGGCGATGCAGGAGGAACGTCGTGCACGACTCGACGGCATACTGCGCGACTGGATCAGCCAGCGCCCGCTCGACGATTGTTTGAAGATCATGCAGGAGCTCGAGGTCGTGGCGTCGACGATCTACACCGTGGACGACATCCTGGCCGATCCGACCTACCGGGAGAACGGCAACATCGTCACCGTCGAGGACCAGGACCTCGGACCGGTACGTATGCAGGGCGTGGTGCCGCGACTCGTGAAGCACCCAGGCACGGTGTGGCGCAGCGCGCCCCCGCTTGGCGCGGACAACGACATTGTCTATGGCGACTATCTCGGCAAGAGTGAGGCCGAGGTGGCTCGGCTGCGCGAGCGCGGCATCATCTGACGCCAGGACTCGCCGGACCCGGCCGGGGCCGGGGCCGGGCAACCACCGGCCAGGTCAGAGGCCGGCCGCAAGACTCGGGCGGTCGTCCGGATGCGCGACGGCGACCAGGGCAGCCGCCCGGTCCGTGGCGGAGCGGCCGCGCAGGTCCGCGACGCCGTACTCGGTCACCACCAGGTCGACCTCGCCGCCAGGGGTGGTCGCGGGAACACCCAGATGCGCCACGATCCGGGGCGCGCCGGCCGACCGGGACGGTAGCGCGAGCACAGAGGCGCCCTCGGCTCCCAGGTGCGCGGCACGGACGAAGTCCGTCTGGCCGCCGCCGCTCGCGATCCGAAGCCCCTTGCGGTACTCCGCGTTGACCGCGCCGGTCAGGTCCACCTCGAAACCCGAGTTGACGGCCCACAGCCGCCACAGGCCGAGCAACCGGACCGGGTCATGGGTACGGCTCAGCGGCTCCAGACACACCTCACCCCAACCGCATGAAGCGTCTCCGAGCACGCCGGTGGCCACCATCGGCCCGACGGTCGAGAGTCGCCGCAGCGCGCCAGGCAGCACGCCCGAGTGGACACGCAGGTCATGGCGCCCGACCAGCGCGGCCACCACGGCCTCCGGCACGGCGCCGAGCCCGACCTGCACCGTGGCCTGGCACGGCACGAGGTCCGCGACCCTCGCGGCCACCCGCAGTTGCGCGTCGGACGGTGACCGGCCCGGCGGCGCGTCGGCGTCGGCCTCCCCCACCGGTGCGGTCACCACGACCTGCGCGCGATCCAGTGGGACAGGATCGGTGCCGGGAAGGTTTGCGTGGGCGGGTTGGAGCTCGAAACCTGCGCGTGCCGACGTTGTCAGCGCGGAGTGGGTATATCCGACGATATCGCCATAGCCGAGCCACCCAGGCCGGCCTGTGGGCCGCATCCTGGCGACCACCACGTCGAAGGGCAACACCCCCGAGGCAATCATGCCGTCGACGTCCCACATCGACGCGGGGACGTGGTCGACGTCGGCCGCCAGGTCGACCGGAACCGCGCCCGCGAGCACGACCACCCGCAGCCGGCCAGCGCGCACCTGCGCGCGGGCCGCGGCGTCGAGAAAGGCGAAACGGCCAGTCAGGTCGGCGACGAGCAGGGTGAGCACCCGATCAGTGCGGCGAGCTTCCCGGATGATCGCGGCGACAAGGCCGGCTGGAAGCTGCGGTCCCATCGCGGCTAGCACGCGGGGAGCAGGCAGGTCGCGCAGCAGCACCGCGGCGGCACGATCGTGCGTGACATGCATCAGGTCGCTCCATCGGTTTGCCTGGGAGAGAATTTACTGTAATCATACGCATGGATCGGCCGACTCGCGGACAAGGAGCCCGATGCGCCAGTCGCTCAGCAATGCTCGCTCGTTGCTTTTCGTACCCGGCGACGATGCCTACAAGGTCGACAAAGCGCTCAACGGCGCCGCCGACGCCGTGGTAATCGATCTTGAAGACGCGGTCCTTCGGGAGCGCAAGGACCAGGCACGCACGCTCGCCGTCGACGCGGTGGGCGCAGCCCGCGGCCTCGGGCCACTGGTCGTTGTCCGCATCAACGCACCCGACAGCCGGTGGGGGGCCGCCGACCTCGCCGACCTCGCGAACACGCAGGTGGACGCGCTGATGCTTCCGAAGGCCACGCCCGAGGCACTCGCGCTGATGCCCGCCGACAGCGCGCCTGTGATCGCACTCGTCGAGACCGCTGCCGGGCTGCGCTCGGCATACGAGATCGCACGCGACCCACGGGTGGCCGCCCTGGCACTGGGCGGCGCAGATCTGGGCGCCGAACTCGGGCTGGAACCGCTCGCCGACGGCGCCGAACTGATGTACGCACGATCGCGTCTGGTCGTGGACGCGGCGGCGGCGGGCTCACGCCGGCCCTTCGACGCCGTGCATCTCGCCGCCACTGATCCGGGCGCCCTGCGCGCGGAGGCCGTCCGCGCCCGCGCGCTGGGCATGGGCGGGAAGCTGTGCATTCACCCGGCCCAGGTTTCGGTCGTCCATGAGGTCTTTACACCGTCGAAGGCCGAGGTGGAACGCGCGCGGCGGGTGCTCGCCGCGCTCGACGAAGCCGCGGCCGGCGGGGCGGCGGTGGCCGTGGCGGATGGCCGCCTCGTGGACGAGCCGGTCGCCCGCCAGGCCCGCATGACGCTGCGACTAGCCGCTGTCCACTGAGGCCACCGCCTACCTCGATTTCGCCAGACCCGGACGTCTAGGAGACATAGCAGTGGAGCTGACGAGCGAACAGCGCGACATGATCGGGCTGGTGCGGAAGTTCGTCGACGCCGAGGTCGCGCCGCAGGCATCCGAACTCGACCACCGCGACCAGTTCCCGACCGAGATGGTCGAGCAACTGAAGCAGATGGGGTTGTTCGGCCTCGTGATCCCGGAGGAGTACGGCGGCCTCGGCCAGGATCTCGTGACGTACGCCCTGGTGATCAAGGAGCTCTCGAGAGGCTGGATCAGCCTCTCCGGAGTCGTCAACACGCACTTCATGGCCGCCTGGATGATCCAGCAGTACGGCACGGAGGAGCAGCGACGGCGACTGCTGCCGCGCATGGCGACCGGTGAGCTTCGCGCCGCCTACTCGATGACCGAGCCGCACGCCGGATCCGACGTTCAGGCGATCACGACCCGGGCGCGCCGAGACGGCGCTGAGTACGTCATCGACGGACGCAAGATGTGGGCGACCAACGGGCTGCGCGCCGACCTGGTGATGCTGCTCGCCGTCACAGACCCGAACGCCAGGCCGCGCCACCGCGGCATGACGGCCTTCGTTGTCGAGAAGCGGGCCGGCGCGCACGAGCAGCCCGGCCTGCTCGTGCCACCGCAGCTGAAGAAACTCGGATACAAGGGTGTCGAGTCGACCGAACTCGTCTTCGACGGCTTCAGGACGCCGGCATCCTCGGTCCTCGGCGGAGAGACCGGGCTCGGCCAGGGATTTGCCTATTTCATGTCCGCTGTAGAGCTCGGCAGGGTCAACGTCGCCGCCCGCGCCGTGGGGCTGGCGACCGCGGCCTTCGAAGCGGGTGTGAAGTACGCCCAGCAGCGCGAGGCATTCGGTCGGCCGATCAGCAACCATCAGCTCATCCAACAGAAGATCGCGCAGATGGGCACCAAGATCCGGGCCGCGGAACTCCTCCTGGAAGACGCCGCGCGAAAGAAAGCCAGCGGAGGGCGAGCCGACCTCGAGGCCGGGATGGCGAAGTACTTCGCAACCGAAACCGCACATTGGTGCACCGTCGAGTCCATGCGTATTCACGGCGGCTACGGATACTCGCAGGAGTTCGTAATCGAGCGGCTATACAGGGACGCACCGCTGCTGATCCTCGGCGAAGGCACCAACGAGATCCAACAGCTGCTCATCGCCCGCCGACTACTGGAGAGGGATGCGATCTGACATGACAATCCACCCCCCCGCGCTCGGCCGTTACTACGAGGATTTCGTGCCAGGCGACGTCTACCAGCATCCGTTAGGCCGGACGATCAGCGAGGCCGACTGCACCTGGTTCACGTTGCTGACCTGCAATACCAACCAGAATCACTTCAACGCCCACCTGGCACGGCAGAACCCCGTGTCAGGCGGCCGCATCCTGGTCAACTCGGGATTCACCATCGCGCTGATCCTCGGCCTCTCTGTCATCGACATGAGCCAGAACGCGGTCGCCAACCTGGGCATGGACGAGGTCCGGCTGACTCACCCGGTCTACGTCGGCGACACCCTCTACGCCGAGAGCCTGTGCACGGGGACCCGGCCGAGCGGATCGAGACCGGGCTACGGAATCGTCTCGATGACGACGCGGGGGCTCAACCAGGACGGCGAGGATGTGCTGTCCTGGCGGCGATCGGTTCTACTTCCCGGACGGGACAGCGGTGCCGAGCAAGGCTACTTCCCGCAGGCAAAGAGCGGACCGTTGGCGTGACCCCGCCACCCAGGTGACCGTCTGACACCACACGGACACCCAGGGGATCGCCTGTGGCACAGAACGGGACGATCATCGTACGCAAGCCCAGGTCCGGGGCATGGTCGACGGTGTCCACACCGACGTACCGTAAGGTGGGATTCATGGTGACGATGCGCATGGACGGCTCGTCGGGGCAAACGTCTGACGCCACTCCGGCGCAGCGCCCCTCGGCCTCGCCGCTCTCGAGATCTGTGAAGACCTCCGAACGTATCGCCGCGGCGCTCGTCGAGGAGGTGATCCGGAAGGGCCTCGGACCGGGGGACCGTCTTCCGAACGAGGCCGCAATGGTGGAGCAGTTCGGGGTAGGACGCGGTTCGCTCCGCGAAGCCCTGCGTATCCTCGAGATCCACGGCCTGATATCACTGAAGTCGGGCCCCGGTGGTGGCCCCACAGTGCTCGCGGTCGACCCGTGCAACGTCGGGCGTACGTTCTCGCTCTATCTGAGCCTTCGTCGCGCCACAATCCAGGAGCTCATCGAAACCAGAATCTTTCTGGAACCGATGGTCGCCCGCATGGCCGCAGAGAACCCCGACCCCCAGGCTAGACTTCAACTCGAGCACGCTCTCCAGATCGAGGCGAGCACCCCGACGGGGGACATGCGCTACATCGACGCCGCGAACGAGTTCCACTACGTCATCAGCAGCATGACGGGCAACAACGTCCTCAATCTTGTCGCGACCGCTCTCAAGGAACTCTACACCACGAAGGTCGTCTCGGGCGGTATCGCGCGCAACACGACGAGCGAAAGCATCCGTGACGAGCACCGGCTGATCGGACAGGCAATTCTCGACGGAAATGCCGACCAGGCCGAACGGCTGATGCGCGAGCACATGCAGAAATATCTCGGCCACATGCACGAGCGTGAGCCCTCGTTCACCTGCTCGCCGATCACCTGGGGCTGACCCGGCACCCAGGCCAGACGCCTCGACGGGGCCCCTCGGTGCCGCGGGTACACGATCCGCGCCCGCCCGAACGCGCTGCTCGACACGATGGAGGAGCTGTCCGGGATCAGGCCGGTGCTCGACTACGTCGACCGGCATTTCGTCGCCGGCGCGGACCGCCTGCGGGCCCAAGCCGCGCTGGGGCGGCTGGAGGCGGCGATGGGCCGGGGCACCGCGCCGTCCGCCGACGGGCGGCAGGTGCTCGACCGGGTCCGGGAGGAGATCGCCCGGCTGCGGCGGCATCGGCTGCTGCTGCAGATCGAGGCCGCCGCGGCCCTGGCCTCGCTGGTCGGCGCGGCGGGCACCGCCGCCGGTGGCCCGGCTGGCGGCCGAGGGTACGGCCACCGAGGAACTGCTCGCGCTCGCCACCAGCGGCGACCTGGCGTCGATGGTCGGCTGTGCGCCCGCGGCGAGCGGCGCCGAGGCGGCGGGGGCCGCCGAGGCCGCGCTCGGGCGCTGGCGCACCCGTGTCGACGTCCCCGCCGGCTCCGCCGCCCAGACGCGCCTGCTCGGCTTCATCGGCCGCGACCCGTCGTGGCAGCCGTCCCATTAGAGGCGCTCGACTGTCAGGGCTGACCGAAGGAGGGCGGCGCCCGGATGGCCGTCCGATGGCCCGTCCGGGCCTGGGCTGTCCACCGGGTGAAAAACGGAAAGAAGTTCCAGCGCGACAGGCACCCGAGCCGACAGGAACCGACAGGATGGGACCCATGCACACGCGCGGCAAGTCCCTGTTGTCGATCGGCTCCGAGGACTCCGTCCTCTGCCTGTGGTCGAAGGGCTCCGTCCTGTCGATCGGCTCGGTCGGCTCGGCGTTGTCCATCGGTTCGATCGGGTCGACCGCGTCGATCTTCAGCGTCGCCTCCTTCGCCAGCATCGGTTCGATCATGAGCGGCGCCTCCCGCTGGTCGCTGATGTCCTGGCGAACCCGGTGGGCGACGATGTCCGGCTCCTCCGTCCACTGACAGCGCAGCGGGTCCGACGGAACCGGTCGACTGAACGGGTCGGCGCGACGGTGCCTGTTCGGGGGCGACAGGCGGCCTGGGTATTTGACTGGTGGATGTGTCGAACCGACCAGCCGAAGACAGGCCGGAGGCGGGCGCCGGCCTGATCGGCGTCACCGGGGCCACCGGGCGGCTGGGTGGCCGGGTCGCTCGCCGGCTCGCTCAGCTGTCCGCCCCGTGGTCGCCCTTCCGTCAGGGCTGATGCATTGATCACCCCCAAGACTGCCGACTTCCGCCAGAATATAATCGTTGCTTCCCATGGCTACGATAAGGAGTGCTATTGTGAAAACAATTGGCGATGGGGGGCGCGTTCTCTTCTATGGCCCTAGAGGAATTGCCGACTGGGCCCTTCTTCTCTGTGACGCCTCTGTCACGTCCACCCGCATGTCCTTCCCGATTGATCCACTCTTGGCGGTCGAAGGGGGCCTCGTTCGCATTTTCTGCGCTTCGGATTCGGCGCAAGGCCCCGAAGCTCGCGAAGCGACTGTCAAGATTATCGCCCACGAAATCGCCCCGCCCCTCTGGGAAGAAGCGGATGACGCCATCGAAACGTCATGGTCGCCCACCGAGTCGGGGCTCTTCATTTTGGACACAGGTAGTTATGACCACAAGTATATCGATCCTCTCCCGTTTGGCGCAGACGACTATCGACTCCGCGTTGAGGCCAGGCGTAGCCCGTGGCCCGAGATCATCCGCATTTCCCTGTGGCCAGGAAAGCTGGCACCTAATCTCGTCCACAAGATCACCAGCGAGATTGGTAAGGCTCTGGCCGCCGAAGGACCTTATCAGCCAGGGCGGCCAGGATAGGGCATGCACGTGGTAAAGATCGTCGAGGTGAGGTTCGCGCCGGCTGACCGCGTCCGCCCTATCTGTCAAGATTCAGAAGCTCAGCGACGACCAGTTCGCGAATAGTAGTACCCTGCCAGTGAATAATCCAGATAGGGTCCCACTACGCAGGTGTCCGAGAAACGGGGCTCACCTCAGTGCGACCGTCTGGCAGCGGCAAGGCGCGGCCAAGGCGTGCACCCTCATTTCGTGGCCCCTGAGTGCGTGACGGCGCTGTCCGGTGGCGGGATCCCACAACCGCACCTGGTCATCGTTGGCTGCTGCGCTAGCGAGCAGGGTGCGGCCGTCGGACAGCGGCAAGGCAGCCAGGACCAGCACCGCGTCGATGTTGCCGGTGAAAGCGTGGTGGCTGGTGACGTCCCAAGCGGTATGGACCTCGCCGGGAGCGCCGGTGGGGTGGGATTTGGCGGAGGGGATCGTCGGTGCGTGGGCCGGGGAGGTCAGATGGCGTGTGGGGAAGCGTGGTGGTGTGACGGGTTTGGCGCGCCCGGTGACCGCGTGGCTGAGGTGGTCGAGGAGGTGCTGGCCGGCCTTGTCTGCGTCGTGATGGTCAAAGAGGTCGATGGAAACGACCGCGCCGAGGAGTCCGGGCCGCGGGCAGTCCTCCACGCGTACGGGCAGGAGCTTGCGGGCGAAGCCCTGGGGGTCCGCGGCATGCGCGGCCTGCCACTCGGCCTGGCCGTAGACCGAATTGAGGTAGGCGCCGGAGAGCACAGCTATGGTGCGTTGGGTGTCTCGTACGCCTTGCTGCATGCGGACCTGCCAGTTAGATCCCGCGACGAAGTCCCATGCCTGGACGAGCACGCGGTAGCCGGCTTCTTCGAGCTGCCAGGAGATCCGACGTAGTTCCCGTGTGGCATGACGGAAACCTCCTGACCGACCTCACGGGTGCGTTGCGTGCGGGTGGCGTCGATGCCGTCGTGACAACCGGGGCCGTGCCACCCCTCCCCCGCGAGCGCGGCGGTGCGCCAGTGACGATGGTCGCCGGTAGTGGTGTGGACGGACGGCTGCTCCGTCTCGCCGGAGTGGTCAACGGTAGCGACGTCGTCGCGCTGCCTTCAGCGGGTGAGCCCCGCCGCGTGCCGAACGGGCGGCGCGCACTGGTCGTCGCCGACCAGGTCGGCACGCCGCGCACGGAGTTGCGCGTCGGCGTTGACATGCTGGACCGCGCCGGCGTCGCATGGGGCCTCGTCCTCGCCGCCGATCCGTTGCTCGCTCGCTTCGCGCTCCTCAAGGCACTGCTCGTCCAGATCGCTCCGACGACCGGGCGGGCCGCGGTCATCTCCGGCTCGTACGCCACACCGTTCGATATCGCCGGGCCGTCGACATCCGGCCATGCCGATGACCGTCCCGGGGCGCTGTTCACCTCGCGGTGCGACGTTCTCCTGCTGAACGGTCACGCCAACGCGTTCGACGCCTCGGTGGGCCCGGGCGCCGTGCTGTGCGCGCGGGCGGGACGCATCCACGATCGCGGCCCGGCGGTCCTGCCGTGCTTCAACGACGGCACCTGCTTCCGGCAACCGAGCTCGGGCGGGCGACGGCTGGTCGCGCTCATGGAGACCGATGCGACCGTCCTGGTGCTGTCGGGCTGCGAGCTGATGCCGCTCGGCCCGAGCTGGTTCCGCGCCGAGTCGAGCCTTGCGCACCAGGCCGCTGCCTCCCGGAGCCTGGCCACGATCGTCTCGTCCGACGTGAGCCAGGGCGTCCTCGAGCTCGACCTGCTCACGATGGCCCTGATCGCCGACGGACGACCGCTCGGTGAGGTCGTCCGGGCCGTCAACGACCGCCGCCGTCGCCACGGCGGGCCCGGGCCCGGAACCGGAACCGGAACCGGCGCGAGCGGACCGTTCGTGTTGCTGGGCAACCCCGCACTGGTTCTGACGGGGTCGCCGCCGGTGCCGGTGCCCTGCCGATCCGTCCCCCTCGCCGACGGCGGGCGCAGATGGCACATCGACCTGACGGACGTCGGGCCGTTGCCCGCCGAGGGTGCCCTCGTGCGGGCGGAGATGACGCTTGAGGAGTCGGCGCCCTTCCTCCTCCTGCAGAGACGGTCCCCGGACGGTTGGTGTCGCGGCGTCCATCACGCGGGCGCCGGCGGTGGCGCGCTCTACGCATGGGTCGCCGGGGCGGGCGCCCAGGAGTTGGTGGTCGACACGCTCGGCCAGGAGCCGTGGCAGCCCGTGCGCGGTGTCCTTGCCGGGCACCTCGCGAACGGACCGTTCTGGACGCTCTTCCTCGAGGACTGCCGGCAGGCGCTGGCCGGCGCGGACCGCTCGACCGAACCGATCGAGCGGTTGCAGGCCGACACCCCGAGCCTGATCCGGACGCTCGCCAGCGGCGATGTCGCCCTGCGCGCCCCGGCCGGCGTGCTGATCGACGAGGCCGCCGGCGACGCGGTCTGCGCGGCGCTCTGGCGGATGTTGCACGGCTGGCAGCGGCGGCTGCTCGACGCCGTCGTCCACGGGGTGGCGGAGGTCGGCCGGTTGCACTCGTACGGCTCGTCTCCCTATCTGCACCTGGTGCGCTCGCTCGAATCGGCCGGCCCGTGCCCGTGCGGGGAAGGAACGCTGACCCGGCAGGTGTTCGAGACCTCCGGCGGCCAGGTGCGCCGTGTCGAAGCGCTCTGCGCGACCTGTGGCGGCGGCATCGACGACGACGGCAGGCATCGCGTGCTGCTCGAACGGCAACCCGTCGGCACGCTCGCCATCGCCCGGCGGATGGTCCAAGTCGCCGGGGCGCCCGGCGACCGTCACCCCTGGTGATCTCCGCCGGCGACAATTCGCACCACGCCGGCCACGCCGTCGACCTCGACCAGCATCCCATCGGCGATCGCATCGAGCGCGCCGCGCACCCCCACCACCGCTGGGATGCCCAACTCGCGGGCGACGATCGCCCCATGGCTGAGCTCCCCGCCGGCACTCGTCACGAGGCCGCCCGCGCGCGCCATCAGCGCGACCCACGACATGTTCGTGTTCGGGCACACCAGCACGCCGCCGGCCGGCGCGCGCGCCGCGTCCGCGCTCGTGCGCACCACCGTGGCGACACCCACCGCCACGCCGGGCGACGCGGCGACCCCGCGGAGCGGCGACACGGCCGGCAGCACTGCGCCGGCACGCTCCTCCGTTTCGGCGGCCGCTGCCACCGGGCCGACCGCCGGCATCAGGCGGCTCCAGTCGCGCCACTCGTCCCGACGCCGTCGAACCAGCTCGCGGCGGTCCTGCGGCCCGGCCATGACGTCGGCGACCTCGTCGACGTGGAGATACCAGATGTCGTCGGCCCGCTCGAGCACCTCGTCGGCGACGCAGCGCGCGCCCACCCGCAACAGCGCCGCCCGCGTGGTGGCGTGGAGCATGCGGTCGAGCCAGTAGTTGTGGTCCTCGACGAGCGGGAACACGGCGCGGGCGAGCGTGACCGCCTCGTCGAGGCGGGTTCGGTCCGCCTCGACGGCGACCCGCCCGCGCAGCTCGGCGAGGAACGCGTCGCCTGCGGCGAGCGTCGCGGCCCGCCGATCGCCCGGCGGCACGTCGGTGGCGCCCATCCGCCGGGCCTCGGCAAGCACCCGCGACGGCTCGTCGGCCCACGTGGTCGCGGCGAGGTCGTCGCTCTCCGCGCCGAGGTGACCATGGGCGGCGAGGCAGCGATCGAGCGCCCTGGCGAGATCCTCGCCGGCGTCCGGCGCAGCCGCCGCGCGCTGGATCTCGGCGAGCGTCCACAGGTCGACCTCCACCTGGTGCATCGTCTCGACCCGCCCGGCGGTCAACCGCCACGCGTTGGCGGCGGTCTCCTCGCCGAACAGGTCGCGGCAGGTCGCCGCCAGGTGGCGCACCCCGGCGAAGCACGGGTAGAGCACGACGAAGTGCCAGTACCACGCCTCCTCGATGACGTTCCAGACGGCGTGCCACGCGGCGACCCGTTGCCCGCCGGGCGGACCGTCGACGTCGAGGCACTCGATCTCGGCGTAGATCGCCCGCAGCCGTGGCACGACGGTCCGGTGCCAACGCGCGACCACCGTGCGAGCTCGCTCTAGGTTCTCCGCCTCCAGCCGCCGGCGTGCCTCGTCCAACTCGTCCACCGGCGACATGTAGTGCCAGCGCACGTACACCCTTCCGTTGAACACCACGGCATCGGCGCGGCTCGTCCAGCCGAGCTCGTCCTGCATGCGGCGCAGCCCCGCGTACATGCCGAGCCGGGCGTAGTCGCCCCCCATCGGCGTCACGACGGCGGGGAAGTGGATGTCCTCACGCAGCCAACTGGTGGCTTCCTCGTCGAGGCCGTCGAGCGGGAAGCGCGTGGTCCGGGTGATGGGGCGGGCCTGCAACACGAACAGCGAGTCGCCGACCCGGGCACCCTCGACGTCGACGGGCTGGCCGACGAGACGCTCGATGCGGAGCACCAGGTCGGTGACCTCGCGCAGGGCGCCGGAGTCGAGCGGGGGTTCGGCGCGCTCGCGCGCCGGGAGCGGCTCGGTCGCGACGCCGCCACCTGCCGACGCGACCAGGCGAACGGACTGATCGCCACGACGGTGCTCGATCGTCTCCCCCGTGTCGCGCAGCAGGAGGTACGTGTCAGGCCGCGCCGTCCCGTCGGCGATCACCGCGCCGAGTCCCCGCGCCGCGCTCACGACGAGCTCAACGCCGTCCTGCTTCGGCAGCGGGTTGCTGCTGAACGCCACGAACGAGACGTCCGCCGGCACCATCACCTGCACCAGGACGGCGATGCGCACCTCGCCCGGCACGCCGAGGCGGGCGCGGTACGCGAGCGCCACGTCGGCGACCGCCGAGCGCGCGCACTCCCACACGGCGGCGACGACGTCGTCCGCCCCGACGACGTTGAGGAAGGTGTCGTGAATGCCGGCGAACGAGGCCGCCGCGCCGTCCTCGTCGAGCGCCGACGAGCGCACGGCCACGGCGAGGGCGCGCTCTCCGGCCAGCGACTCGTAGGCGCGCCGGATGTCGCGCTCGACCGTCGGGTCCGGCACGCGGCGGGGGTCGAGGGCCGTGACGCAGAACCCGGGCGGGACCGGCGCGGCCGCGACGAGCCGCGCCAACGCCGCCGCCTTGGCGCCAACGAGGTCGTCCCGCTCGGTGCCCGGCGCGCCCAGCGTCAGGACGCTCGCGAAGGTGCGGTGGAGGCTCATGGGAGCACGATGTCGCAGCCGCCGTGCAGGCGGTCGACCGACATCCCGCGCCGCCGGGCCTCGGCGACGAGCCGATCGGCCGCCAGAACAGGCCGCGCATCGGGGCGGAACGCCGTCGCGGTGAGGAAGTGCACCCACGGCTCGTGGCCCATCGCGTAGACGAACGCGCGCTGGCACCCGAGCGCACCGAGTAACGCCAGCGCCTGCACGTCGTCGGAGCCGGCGAGGCGCCGGGCGGCGGCCCGCTCGCGCGACGGTTCACGGCGGAACAGCGGCCCGTACAGCCACGTCAGCGGGGCGCCTTCGCACTCCATGCCGAGGAACACGACGTCGACGCGTCCGACTACCTCGCGCAGCACGTCGTACAGCGACGCGTCGAGGACCGCCGAGTCGGCGGCGAAGAGCAACCGTGTCCCCTCGGTCTCGATCAGCCAGCCGGCCTTGGCCGCGATCGCAAGGTCGCCGTGCTCGCCGAGGAACGGCACGGCGACGATGCGGCCGCGCCCGTCGGCGACGACGAGCTCGTCGAGGTCGCCCAACTCGACGACGTCGTGAAACCCGGCGTGCTCGAGCGCCAGGCGCGGTGAGGGGTCCTGCAGCGCCCCGGTCCCGCCACGCGGCACGACGACGGTGCCCAGGCGGTGACGCAGCCGCAGCAACGTTTCGAGCACCAGGTGGTCGTGATGCGCGTGCGTCACGAGGGCGAAGTCGATGCGTTCCGGGAGGTCGGCCGCGCTGACGCGCGGCCCGGCACCTTCGAAGGCATCGGGGAGCAGGGGGTCCACGAGGAAGCTTGTCCCGGCCATCTCGACGAGCACGCACGCATGCCCGATGTAGCGCACGCGGAGCGCGGTCCGCGGAGCGCTGTCGCCAGCGACGGGCGGAGTCGCAGTGACCAACCGGCGGAGCTTGGCGGCACCGTCGGCATCGAGCTCGAGGCAGCTCGCGAGGTCGTCGAACGGCATCGGAGCGCGAACGCTGGCGAACAGGGCGTCGACGCCGGGGTGGTGGAAGGGCACGCCGGCCAGCAGCACGTCGGGAGCGTCGAGGCGCGGGGTGCTCAGCGCGAACGGCCGATCGTCCGAGCCGGCGAGGCTCAACGCCAGCGCCTGGTCGCGGCCGCCGGCGTAGTAGCGCTCGTAGAGCAAGGCTTCGAGCAGGCGGAACGAGCAGTGGTCGTCGAGGTCGTACGTCAACTCGACGCATCCACGCAGAGCGGGCGGGAGCGACGCGTACAGCGGGCCCAACGGGACGCCGGCCGGCGCGGCGACGATGTCGGCTAGTTCGTCGAGCGCCGCGCTCAGCGCGACCAGGTCTGCGCGCTCACGGCGACGTCGTTCGCCGAGCGCGGCGACGTCGGCCGAGCGGTCACCGGCGACGTCGACGAACGGGCCACCCGCCAGCGCTGGCGATCGGGCGGCCTGCTGGTGCACGCTCGGCGCGGCGACGTAGGAGTCGATGATCGACTGGTGCCGATGAGTGAGGTGGCGACTCGCCGTCGCCGGTGCGACGAGGTGGGACCACGCGTACCAGCCACCGACGAGTGGCTCGACGCGCACATCGACGCGCAGGCCCACCGGTGCCGCGGTCATCGCGGATACGTGCTGCCTGCGAGACCAACCCGCCCGCAACCGGCGAACTCGCACGAGCGCTCTCGGCACACGATAATCTAGTATACGCACTACGGACGCCCTGGCTGCCGGACCAAGCAAAGGCGACGAGCTGATGACCGTGCCAGCCGCGACCCCGGAATGGGAACGTGTCGTCGCGCAGATCCCGGCGCGCCAATCCGGCCCGATGGCCGCGTTCGATCTCGGCACCGTGGCGGTGGCAGCCGTGGCGGCACTCGTGCATCGTTACCACGACCGCGACGACGTCACGGTCCCCCTGAGCGTGCGCGTCGGCGCCCGATGCGACGACTGCTCGGTGTCCACGGCCATCGACGCGGCGACCACCTTCGCCGAACTCGTCGAGCAGGTCGCGCTCGTCGAGCGGGTCGCGCGGCCGCAGCCCACGCCGCCGGCCGGCCGGCCGCTCGGCAGCGGCGACCTCGACCTCGCGTGCACGCTCGCCGACCGGACCGACCTCGGCCCACCCCCCGGCTGGCGCGGCGACGTCCATCTGCTGCTCGTGCCCGGCGACAGCACCGTCGAGCTGACCGTCGCTCACCGCCGGGCGCAGGTCGCTCCGAGCGAGGCAACCGCGCTGATCGGCCACTACGAACGCCTGCTGGCCGTGGCGCTGTCGGCTCCGACGAGCGCTGTCGCCGACGCCGCCCTGCTGTCGCCCGCCGAGGTGCACATCCAGGAGGCGTGGCTCGAAGGCACGGCCGTCGACCTGCCCGCCGATGCCACGATGCACGGCCTGTTCGAGCGCCAAGCGCGCCGCTCGCCGGACCGCCTCGCCGCCGTGTGCCCGGCGGAGCGCGTGACGTACGGCGAGCTCGGTCGGCGTGCCGACCGCACGGCCGCCGCCCTGCGCGCCGCCGGCGTGCGGCGCGGCGACGTGGTCGCGGTCGCGGTCGCGCGCTCCTGCGCGCTGCTCGTCGCCACGCTCGGCGTCCTCAAGGCCGGCGGCGTGTTCATGCTCGTCGACGTCACACAGGCGGCGACCCGGCGCGAACGCCTGCTCGACCTGTCCGGAGCGCGGGCGATCGTGACGGCGCCGGAAACCGCCGGGGCGATCGCGCCCGGCGCGCACCGCACGATCGTGACCGTGGCCTCGTCGAGCAACGGTCACGAGGACATGCCGCCACTCGACATCACGGGCACCGATCCGGCCTATCTCACGTTCACGTCAGGATCGAGCGGAGAGCCCAAGGGCGTACTGATCCGGCATGAGTCGTTCGTGAACCGTCAGCTGTGGCTGATTGAGAATCGCCAGCTCGGGAGCGACGACGTGTCCCTCCAGCGCACCGCCGTTTCGTTCGACCCGGCGATCTGCGAGATGTTCCGGTTGTTGCCGGTCGGCGGCCGCGTGTGCTTCCTTCCTGCCGGCGCGGAGCGCGATCCGGCACTCGTCACCGATGCCATCGAGCGCCACGGCGTCACGATCGTCGACCTGGTCCCTTCGCCCTTGATCGCATTGCTCGAGTACGCCGAGGCCGCCGGGCGGGCTGGGGCGGTCAGCTCGCTGCGGTGGGTGCTGGCCGGCGCCGAGACGCTCGACCCGTGGGTTGCCGAACGCTTCGACGAGCTGCTCGGACGCCGCAGCGGCACCCGGCTCGTCAACGGCTGGGGCGCCACCGAGGTCACGGTGGACGTGACCGCGTTCGTGTGCACCGGCACACCGTCCGGCAGGCGGGTGCCCGTGGGCCGCCCGATCGACAACGTCGGGGTGGCGGTCCTCGATCGGCGTGGCCGGTTCATGCCGATCGGCGCGGCGGGCGAGCTGCACGCCGGCGGCCGGTGTCTCGCGGCCCGGTACCTCGACCCCGAGCTCACCGCCCGGCGCTTCGTCACGCGCCCCGCCGGCGGCACGCGTCGCCTGTACCGCAGCGGCGATCGGGCCCGGTGGCGTCCGGACGACCAGCTCGAGTTCCTCGGTCGGTTCGACGACCGGTTAAAGATCCGCGGCACGCGGTTCGAGCCGGGGGAGATCGAGGCGGCGCTGCGCGCTCATCGCGCCGTCCGCGGCGCCGTCGTGCGGGCCATCCCCGCACGCCCCGACGCCGACGCCGACGAACACGACGGACGAACGCGCGTCGCCGCGTTCGTCACCGTCGCGGTGGGCGCCGACGCGCCCGGTGTGACGGCGCTGCGAGCTACGGTGCGAGCAGCTGTCGGTGCCTCGCTCGTCCCCGACGAGATCCACGTCGTCGCCGAGCTCCCGGTCACCGCCCACGACAAGCTCGACGTCGACGCGCTCGCCGTGATCGCTGCCAGCAGGCGAACGCGCGTCCACGCTCGGACGGACGTGGACGCGTCGCCGACCGAGCGAACGGTCACCGAGATCTGGCAGGAGCTACTCGGCCCCATCGACCTCCCGCCCGACGCCGACGTGTTCGACCGCGGCGCGGACTCGTTGTCTGCCGCCCGCTTCGCGGCCCGCCTGCTCGGCCGGCACGGCGTCGATCTGCGCGTCTCGGCGGTGCTGGACAACCCGACAGTGCGGGGTCTGGCCGCGCTGATCGAGAGCCACCAGCGCGGCGACCAACCGGATGCGGGGCCGCAGATCGTGCCCGTCGCCGATGCCGCCTCCTACCCGGCGTCACACAGCCAGCGGCGGCACTGGATCGTCAGCCAGTTCGACGGGGCGTCCGAGGCGTATCACGTCGTGGCCGCGCTGGCCGTCCCGGGCTCGGTCGACACGGCGGGGCTGAGCGCGGCGGTCGCCGACCTGGTCGGGCGGCACGAGATCCTGCGCACGACGTTCCACTTGGAGGACGGCGAACTGCGGCAGCGCGTCGCCGCGACCGGCGCCGTCACGCTCACCGTCCACCCCGACGGCGCGACCCGCGACGTGCTCGAGCAGGCCGGGCGGGCACCGTTCGACCTCGCCAGGGGACCGCTGCTGCGGGTCGGCCTCATCCGGCCCGACCGCCGATCCCGCGGTGGCGCGGACGAGTCGATCGTCTACCTGGCCGCCCACCACATCGTGATGGACGGGTGGTCCTTGTCGATCTTCTTCGGCGAGCTCTTCGAGCGCGCCCGGGCGCATGCGCGCGGCGACGCCGGCCCGCTCCCGCCGCCCCCGCTCCAGTACCGCGACTTCGCGGTGTGGGAACAGCACATGCTGGCCAGCGCGGCCGGCGAGCGCTCGCGACGCTTCTGGCGGCGCGAGCTGGCACCTACGCTCGCACCGCTCAGCCTGCCTCTCGACGCCCCGCGCCGTCCCGACCGGTCGCATCGCGTCGGCACGGTTCGCTTCGAGGTGAGCGCCGCCGCGACACGCCGCCTGCGTGAGCTCGCACGCGCCGAGCAGGCGACGCTGTTCGGGGTGCTGCTGACGGCGGTGTACAGCTGGCTGCACGCTCTCACCAGGCAACGCGACATCGTCGTCGGCACGCCGGTGGCCGGCCGCAGGCGGGTGGAGCTCGAGGATCTGCTCGGCTCCTTGGTCAACAGCCTGCCGCTACGCGCCCGGCTCGATCCCTCCGAGACCGGTCGGCAGCTCCTGCGGACAGTCCGCGACGTCGTCGGCCGCGCGCTCGACCACGACGCGTATCCGCTGGACCTGCTCGTCAGCGAGCTGGCGCCCGAGCGCGCGCCCGCTCGCTCGCCGCTGTTCGACGTGATGCTCGTGCTCCAGAACGTGCCGGGCATGGCGGTGGAGCCGGCCGTTGAGGTCACCGGTGCCCGTGTCCTCGACGTCGACGCGCGCATGGGGAAGCTCGACATGATCGTCACGTTCACCGAGCACGACGGCGGTCTGCGCGGCGAGATCGAGCACGACCGTGATCTTTTCACGCCCGCGCGCGTCGCGATGAAGTGCGAATTACTCCAGGCGACGCTCGAGCGCCTCAGCCGGAACGCGGACGTCTCGCTCGACGCGCTCGACGCGCTCGACGCGCTCGACGCGCTCGACGCCACGGTTACCGAAGTCGTCGCCACCACGGCGCCGCAGTCGCCAGGGCTGCTGCACGAGCACGTCGAGGCCGCGGCACGGCGCTCTCCCGACCGTCCCGCCCTCACCTGTGCCGGGCGCACGGCGACCTACCGCGAGCTCGACGCCCGGGCAACGCGCCTCGCCCGCCACCTGCGCCACCGGTACGGCGTCGGCCCCGAGCACATCGTGGCCACGGCCCTGCACCGCTCCGAGTGGATGGTCATCGTCCAGCTCGCCATCCTCAAGGCGGGCGGCGCCTTTCTCGGGATCGATCCGAACGACCCGCCCGAGCGCCGTCGCTTCATCCTCGACGACAGCCGCCCCTCCGTCGTCGTGGTCGAGCGCCGTCACGACGCGGCCGCGGCGGGCGCCGGGGCTCGCGCCGTCCTCGTCCTCGACGACGTGGTCGACATCGTGCTCGCCGACGACGGCGACAGACCCGGACCCATGCCCCGGATCAACCGGCCCAGCGACCTCGCATACGTCATCTACACCTCCGGCACGACGGGTCGGCCGAAGGCCGTCCTCGTCGAGCACGGCAACATCGTCTCGCTGCTGCGGGTGGCCGGCGAGCGGTTGACGCTCGGCGAGGACGACGTGTGGACGCTGTTCCATTCGATCGGTTTCGACTTCTCCGTCTGGGAGACGTACGTCCCGCTGTCACGGGGCGCCCACCTCGTCGTCGTGCCGACCGATGCGACGAGGGACCCGCGGCTGCTCGTGACGCTCCTCGAGCAGCACCGCGTCAGCGTGCTCTGCCAGGTGCCGACCGTGTTCGAGGGAGTGGCGCCCGAGCTGATCCGCCGGCCGGCTGCCGGGGAGTCCCTGCGGTACCTGATCTTCGGCGGCGAGCAGGTCAACCCGCTCCGCATCCGCGAGTTCCTGGCCCGCCATCCTGACTGCCACGTGGTCAACGGCTACGGCGTCACCGAGGCGACGATCTTCTCGTCGTTTCACGTGACAAGCGGGCTCCCGGGTCCCGACGACGAGGCCGGCAACGTCGGACGACCGCTCGGAAACCAGCGGCTCGATGTCGTCGACGAGCTCGGCGCGCCGGTCGGGCCCGGCGTGATCGGCGAGATCGTCGTGTGCGGTGCGTCCGTCGCCCGCGGCTACCTGGGCCGTCCCGAGGCGACGGCTTCCGCGTTCGGCACCGCCGCCGGACCCGGCCGCGAGGTGCGCAGCTACCGAACCGGCGACCTGGCCTGGCGCACGCCGCTCGGCGAGCTTGTGCATGCCGGCCGGGCCGACCGCCAGGTGAAGGTCCGCGGCTTCCGGGTCGAGCTCGACGGGATCCGCGAGGTGATGCTCTCGACGGGTCTGCTCACGCGGGACGTCGCCGTGACGGTCACCGACGGCTCCGGCCCGACGATCGTCGCGTTCCTGCGCCCCGACGACGCCGGCTGTGTGGACGAGCTGCGACGACGCCTCCACGAACTCCTGCCGGACTACATGGTTCCGGGACGGTTTGTGGTGGCGCCCGACTGGCCGCTCGCGCCGAGCGGCAAGGTCGACGTGCGCGCGCTCGCCGCGCTCGATGCCGAGCCGAGTGCACCCGCCAGCGCTCCCACGGGCGACGACGACGTGGCGGGCGTGGTCCAGGAGGTCTGCCGGTCGCTGCTGGGACGCCAGGACCTCGGAGCCGACGACGACTTCTTCGCGGCCGGCGGCCACTCGCTGCTCGCCGTCGTGCTGGTCGCCCGGATCGACGAGGCACTCGGCGTGACGATGACGGTCGAGGACGTGTTCACGCACCCGCGCCTCGGCGACCTCGCCCACGCCGTCAGAGTCCGCTCGGGCCGAGAGGCGGCACCGGCCGCGGCAGCCGGGCACGATCTCGTCGCGATGACGCTCCCGGCGCGCCATCATCCCGTCTCACCGTTGCAGCACGAGATCTGGCTGCTCGAGCAGTACCGCGACCCGGCGAGCCCACGGACCGCCGAGGTGATCGACCTGGGCACACCGTGGGATCCGGCGATCGCCGAGGCGACGTTCGCCGACCTCGTCGCCGGCTTCGAGGTCCTGCGCACCACGTTCCCGCTGGTCGACGGCCAGCCACGGCAACGGGTGCACTCCGACGGGACGGGCATCAGCGTGCTCGCGTTCAGTGACCTCAGCGACCGTGCCGACGCGGGCGCCGAACTGCAGGCTCTCCAGGAACACGACGAGCACCAGCCTCTGTCGGTGACGAGTGGGCCGCTCCTGCGCCTGCGCGTCGTGCGGATGCCGCCGGACCGCACGGTCGGCCTCCTCGTCGCGCACCACATCGTGTGGGACGGGGAGTCGTTCGACGTCTTCGCGAGCGCGTGGCGCCGACGGTTCGCCGCCCGTCGCGAGGGCGCGGGCCCGCTGGCTCCTCCCCGGCGGCAGTTTCGCGACTTCGCCGCCTGGCACGCCGCCTGGTCGGGGACCGAGCGCGGGGCGAGCGACGTCGAGTGGTGGGCGGGCACGCTGCGCGGTCTGCCCCCGGGTGACGCGGCCGGTCCGCACTCGTTCGCCGGTTGGCGCACCGGCGCCCGTGTCGATGCGGCGCTGGCGGCCGGCCTGCGAGGAGTGTGCAGCGACGCGTCGGCCACGCTCTTCATGGGGCTGCACGCAGCCGTCGCGGTGTTCCACTTCGTCACCACCGGCGAGCCCGACGTCGCCGTCTGCTCGCCGGTGTCGCTACGCGGGCTGGCGACGCTCGACGGCCAACTCGGCCCTCACCTCAACATGGTGACGGTGCGCGACCGGATCGACCCGGCAGGCTCCTTCGCCGAGCTGATCGGCTCTGTGCGAGGTCGCGCGATCGATGCCTTCGACCGGCGGCTGACACCACCGGGTGACATCGCCCGCCGTCTCGGTCGGCCGGCCGATCGACCGCTTGCACAGGTCGGCCTCACGTTGCAGTCGCAGGAGCGCGCGGCATGGCTCGCCGGGCTGACCCGGCCGGCGACGGCAGTCGACGACGCCCACACGCCGCTGTGGTTCGACGTCCGGGAGGACTCCGCGGGACTGTCCGTCGAGCTGACCGCCCAGCGGTCGACCTGCGACGAGCAAGAGGTGCGCGACCTCGCCGAGCTCTTCGTGGCGCTGCTCCGCCGGTTCGTCGAACGACCGGCCGCCCCGATCTCCGAGATCGCCGCCGAGCGCTGGTCGGGCGCTCGGCACCTGCCGATCGACCTCGACCTCTGACGAACCGCCACGGCGAGCCCGAGCGTAGTCGTACGATGACCTAACTTGACCGTCGGTCCGCCGGTCGCCGAGGGAGTGTCGATGGCAGCACAGCTAGTGACGCGAACCGCCGAGCGATACCGTCCGGACGATCACCTCGTGTGGTCGCTGTTGCATCGCCAGCAAGCGCCGCTCGTCGCGGCGAGCGCGGTGGACGACTACCTCGACGGCCTCGACCGTCTGGGCCTGCCCGCCGACCACGTGCCCGACCTCGACGCGGTGAACGACGGGATGGCCGTCCACGGTGACTGGCGATTCGTCGGAGCCGGCGGGATGGTCGACGGTGCGACGTTCTTCGGCTTACTCGCCGATCGGCGCTTTCCCGTGACGGTCGCGATGCGGCGGCGGGACGAACTCGCGTTCGCCGAGTTGCCCGACCTGTTCCACGACCTGTTCGGCCACGGGCCTTACCTCGCCAACCCGCGGACGGCCGACCTGTACCACCGGTTCGGCCGTCTGGGTTCCCGGCGCGCCGACGATCCGGTATTCGTCGAACAACTCCAGCGCTTGCTGTGGGCGACGCTGGAGGTCGGGCTCGTCCAGCACGGCGAGCAACGCAAGGCGATCGGTGGCGCGATCCTGTCGTCGGCGAGCGAGCTCGCGCGAGCCCTCGCGCCCGGTGCACTGGCACCCCGCTTCGACCTGGACACCGTGCTGGCCGGCCCCGTCGACAGCTTCCGGCTCCAGCAGCACTACTTCGTGCTCGGCGGCACCGACGAGATCACGACGGCGTTGGATGACCTCGAGATGGCCGGCTGAGGGGTCCGGTGACCGACCCGGACCCGCGGTACCTCGCCGGCGACGTCGTCGTCGAGCCGTTAGTCGATCGCTGGTACGCGTGGATCCAACTGCTGACGCCGGCGACCGCGGCCTTCCACGTCGTCGATCGGCACCTGCGGATGATGGCCTCCTACGTTCGGTCGCCGGCACTCCACGCCGCGGCCGCCGCCGACTCGGCGACGCGGAGCGGACCGTTCCTCGACCTCGGTGGCGGTCATGTGCGGGAGGTCGCCGACCTGCTCGACACGACCCAGGCTCGGGCCGCCGGGCAGATCGAACTTGTCGACACGTTGCGCGCGCTCGACCGGATGCTCGGCGAGCGCGCCACCGGCGAGCCCCTCGACCCCTGGTATCAGTGCGTCCCCGAGGCGTTGCGAGGGCTGGTCGAGCTGACGTACGACCGCCATCACCGACCGGACGTCCGCGTCCGCGAGGAGTTGATGTACGCCAGTCCGCTGTGGGACACCTCACGGCAGTGCGTCCGGCTGGACCGGGGCCGTACTCGGCCGTTCGTCATGTCCACGCCGCGCCTCGCCGTCGTCGATGACGACGACGACACGGCGGTCGACGTCGCCGTGCCGTTCCACGCGCCCGCGCTCGACGCGCTGTTCCGAGCCCGCACCGAGCCCACCGATGTGGCCGCGCTGTCCGCCCGCCTCGGTCTCGCGCCGAGCTCGCCCGCGACCGACCGGTTCGCCGCGCTGTTCACCGACACCCCACCAACGCCGCTCGGACCGCCCGCCCGGGCCGCCGGTCCGCCCCCACGCGGCGGCGGACGCGTCACCTACTTCGGCCATGCCTGCCTGCTGTTCGAGGACGGCGACTCAAGCGTCCTCGTCGACCCCGTGATCGCCTACGACGAACCCGGTGTCCCACCCCACGCGGGCTACGCCGACCTGCCCCCGCACATCGACTACGTGCTCATCACCCACGCCCACCACGACCACGTGGTGCCCGAGACGCTGCTGCAGATCCGCCATCGCGTGGGAACCGTCGTCGTACCCGCCAACGACGCGGGCAATCTCGTGGACCCGTCGCTGCGCCGGGCAATCGAGCACCTCGGATTCGATCGGGTGATCGAGGTCCGGGCATTCGAGCAGATCCCGCTGAACAGCGGAGTGGTGACGGCCGTCCCGTTCGTCGGGGAGCACCACGACCTCGACATCGCGACGAGGGCGGGGTACCACATCCGCATGGCGGGCCGGTCGTTCCTGGTCGCCGCTGACTCCGCGAACGTCGACCCTCCCGTGTACGCGCGCGCCCACGCGCTCGTCGGCGACGCCGACGTCGTGCTCCAGGGCATGGAGTGCATCGGAGCACCGGCGAGCTGGGTGTACGGGCCCTACTTCTCGCGCCCCCTCGACCGCGACCACGACGCGACCCGGCGCGGCCGGGCGTCGAACAGCGTCGAGGCCATCGACCTCATCGAACGGTTCAACGCCGACGAGGTCTACGTCTATGCGATGGGCGCCGAGCCGTGGCTCGCACATCTGCTCGGTCTCGACGAGGGCGGTGCCTCGGCGGCGACGGTGGAGTCCGATCATTTCGTGGCCGAGTGCCGGCGCCGGGGTCTCGTCGCCGAGCGGCTGTACGGGCACAAGGAGCTGCGCTGGCCGTGACCACACCCCGCGTCCCGTCGCCCGACGACCCGCCGGCGGGCATCGGCGGCGGCCCTCCCACCCGCCTGGAGGCGTTGCACGCGCCGGGCGCCGACGCCGACCGGTCATTCTGGCTCGGCGCGATGGTCGCGCCGAGCGATCTGCTGCGGTGGTCCGAGCACTTCGTGTTCGACGCGGCCGGGGTGCCCGGCTCGCGTCACCGGCTCGGTCTCGACGCCGACTCGCGTCGCATCGTCGGGCGCATCGGGCGAAACCAACCGCTCGGCGAGTTCGTCGTCGTGCTCGCCGCGGTGGTCGCCCTGCTCCACCGGACGACCGGCCGCGACGTGATCTGGATCGAGTCGCCACTCCTGCGGCACGCGCCGAGCCGGTACCGGTCGGCGGCCACCGTACCGCTCGTCTTCAGGGTGCCGCGGCCGGGCACCCTGCGGAACCTGCTCGAGCACGTCCGGGACACGGTCGCTCGCAGTTACGCCGCGCAGGGCTATCCGGTTGGCCAGCTGTGGGCGCAGGGCGCCGTCGAGGCCACGGCCACGATCCTGGTCACCACCGCCGGGTTGCACGCCGAGCCGGCACCGACCGCCGACACCGAGGTCATGATCCGCATTGACCCGGCGGCGGGCAGCCTCGACATCGAGGACCTCAGGGGCATGTTCCCCGCCGAGTTCCTCGACCGCACCGGCGGGCACATCAACGGGATCCTGCACCAGTTCGATGCGCCCAACGGCGACCTGGGCGACCTCGCCGTCCTCACCGACGACGAGCTTGAGCAGCTCATCGCCTTCACCGACACCCGCGAACCGGCGTTACTCGGTGGCTCGCTCACCGCGCGGCTGCGCGCCGCGGGCGCGGCGACGCCCACCGCGCCCGCGGTCGTCGCGGCGGACGGCCAGGTGGTCTCGTACGGCGAGCTCGTCGATCGCGGCGAGCGGCTCGCCCACCACCTGCGAGCCGAGCTCGGGGTCCTCCCCGGAACGCCGGTGGCGACGGTCGTGACGCGCACCGCCGACACCGTCGTGGCGCTCATCGCGACCCTCTTCGCCGGTGGCGTCTACCTGCCGGTCGACCCGGCAACGCCGACGGCGCGGCTGCGAGCACTCGTCGACGCCACCGGCGCCCGCGCGCTGCTCGTACACTCCGCCCAGCTCGGGCGCGCCCTCGAAGTCCCCGAACTGCCCGCGTGCTGCGTCGACCTGCAGGTCCCGACCCTGCCACCGGCACCGTCGTCGTCGGGCCTGGACGACCGCGGCGGCACCGACGTCGCCGCCATCATCTCGACGTCGGGATCGGCAGGACGGCCGAAGCCCGTCGAGCTGGACCACGAAGGGCTCGTCAACGTCTGTCTCGACCACGTCCGTGAGCTGGGCCTGGCGGCGGGCGACCGCTATCTCCAGTTCATGTCGCTGTCGTTCGACGGATCGCTGCTCGACATCGGTATGACCCTGCTGGCCGGCGCCGCGCTCGTGCTGCCGGACGCCGCAACGCTGCTCGACCCGCGACGACTCGAGGACATGATGGTGGCCGAGGGTGTCACCGTCACGACCATGACACCGTCGTACCTGGCGCTGCTCGACGCCGGCCGCCTGACGACGTTGCGGGTGGTCGTGTCCGCGGCCGAGACCGCCCGACGCCGCGATGCGACCCGCTTCGCTCGGTCAGCGACGGTCTTCAACGGCTACGGCCCCACCGAGGCGTGCGTCAACACGACCCTCCATCGCTTCGATCCCGACAGCCCGTCGGCGACCGTGCCGATCGGGCTGCCGCGCGCCAACAAGGAGGTCTACGTCGTCGACGCCGACCTCCGTCTCCTTCCCCGCAACGCGATCGGCGAGATCGCCATCGCCGGCTGCGGGGTGGCGCGCGGCTACCGCGGCACCGCGCCCGTTGCGGACCCGTTCGTCGCCAACCCGTTCTCCCCGCATCCGGTGCTGTATCGCAGCGGAGATCTCGGCGCGTGGAACGATCGCGGTGAGCTCGTCCTCGTCGGGCGGCGCGACCACCAGGTGAAGATCCGTGGCTACCGCGTGGAGCCCGGCGAGATCGAGCACATCCTGCTGGACGACAGCGAGGTGACCGACGCCGTGGCAGTGTTCGACCCGGCGGCTGCGCAGCTCGTCGCCTGCGTCGCCGCGCCGGAGGCCGCGACGGAGGATGCGTCCGGCGCGCTCGCGGCACGGCTGCGCGGCGAGCTCGCCCACCGGCTGCCTCCCTACATGATGCCGGCAGCGATCCACGTCATGGCGACGCTGCCCCGCAACGAACACGGCAAGGTCGACCGTCCCGGGCTCGTCGAGTTCCACCACGCCGCCCGCAACCGCCAGCGGGCCACAACCGCGCCGGCCAACGAGCTCGAGGCGCAGCTCGCGGCGTTCTGGGCCGACGCCCTAGAGGTCGAGCAGGTCAGCGTCGAGGACGACTTCTTCCTCCTCGGGGGCGACTCGATCCGCGTGATCCGTGCGGTCCACCAGGCGCGCCAGGCGGGACTGGACGTGGCCACGCACGACGTCATCGAGCACCGCACCATCCGTGCGCTCGCCGCCGCGCTCGCCGAGCGCGGCGACCGCCCGCCGGACGGGATCGATGCCGAGCTCGCCGTTCTCAGCGCCTCGGAGCTGGCGGAGCTGCCACCAGGCGCCGAGTCCGCCTATCCGCTGTCGGCGATGCAGCAGGTGATGGTCGACCGCTACGAGTCGCTCCGCGACGAAGGCGCGTACCACTGCGTTTCGCGCTGGCTCGTCGAGGACGACGCCCTCGACATCGACACCCTGTGCCGTGCCGTGCAGACACTCGTCCACCGTCACCCGGCATTGCGAACGACGATCCGGCGAACCGGCGCCGGGCGGCTGGCCCAGGTCGTGCGGGCACCCGACGGCGCGATGCCCCGGTACCTCGACCTGCGGGGCCACCCTGAGAGCGACGAGCTCCTGGCGGCCGACGTGCTGAACGGCTTCGAGATCGGAGCCGACACGCCGTTCGCCCGATTCCTGGTCGTCCGGCGCACGGACGCCCGTGCCGACATCTACCTGTCCGCCCACCACGCTGTCCTCGACGGCTGGAGCCAGATCGTGCTCCAGAACGAGCTCTTCGATGCCTACGAGCGACGGGTCGCCGGGCTCCCGGTCGACGACAGGCCCCCCGCGATCGACTCCCGCCGGCAGTTCGTCGCACTCGAGCGCGAGCTCGCCGAAGATCCCGACGCGGGTGGCTTCTGGACCTCCGAGCTGGACGCACTCGCGGCCCTGCCGCGCCCGTGGCCGGGGCCGATGCAACGCGGCGCACCGGCCGAGCGCATCATCGACGTCGATCTCACCGCCCGGGTTCGCCGTGCCAGCCGTTCCCTCGCCGTGTCCCCCAAGGCACTGTGCCTGAGCGCGTTCGTGGCGGCGCTGCACCGCAGCGCCCACCTCGACACGTTCGCGGTCGGTGTGATCAGCAACGGCCGCTCGGAGCGCCTGGCCGACCCGCTCGGTGCCACCGGCCTCTTCTGGAACGTCCTGCCCGTGCGGTGCGCGGCCCGCGACCGCGGGTTGCCCGAGGCGCGCGACGTCCAAGCCGTGCTCGATCGTTACGACGCTCGCGCCGGCTATCCGATCGCCGATCGTCTCCCCGACGAAGCCGTCGCGGCGTGCTTCAACTTCGTGCACTTTCACCACGCCCGCGCGGGAGGCGGCCGCCTCCGGTTCCGTGGCGAGCGGATCGTGCACGATCGACTGCACTTCCCGATCTGCCTCACCGTGTCGATGGAACCGGTGGATCCGACGCGCCCGCACGACCTCGTCCTCGCGGTGCGCGTCGATCACCGCCTGGGGGACGACGGCGATGTCCTCCTGGGCAACCTGCTCGTCGCGTTCGAGCTCGACCTGGCCGCGCGCGCTCTCGTCGGAGACGCCGGCGAGTCGCCGCCCAGCCGCTGACGATTTGGAGCCCAGCCTTGGCATTGTTCCCGCGGCCGACCGGCGATCCCGCCGATCCCGCCGACGCGGTCGACATGTGCGACACGTACGACATCGCCGTGTGCGGCGGCGGGCTTGCGGGCGCCACGCTCGCCCGCCAGGTCAAGCTGCGCCACCCGGGCGCCACTGTCCTCGTCGTCGACAGCCAGGCGTACCCCGTGCCGGTGGCGGCGTTCAAGGTCGGTGAGTCCACGGTCGACATCGCCGGCTTCTACTTCGCCGAGCTGCTCGGGCTGCGCGACTACATGGCGCAGCGCCACCTGCCCAAGCTCGGCCTGCGCTACTTCTTCGGTGCGCCCGACCGGGCGCTGTGGGAGGCGCCCGAGGTCGGGCTCAGCAGGTTCAGCCGGTGCCCCACCTACCAGATCGACCGCGGGGTGCTGGAGAACGATCTCTACGAGATGAACGTCGCCGCCGGGGTCGAGATCGCGACCGGCGCCAGAGTCCTCGACATCGAGCTCGCCCCCGGGGCGGAACCGCACCGGGTTGCGTTCCGTGACTGCGACGGTAACGAGCGTACCGTTCGGTGTCGATGGGTCGTCGACGCGATGGGCCGGTTGCGGTTCCTGCAACGCAAACTCGGACTCCAGCGGGAGACCGACGGCATGTTCAACGCAGCATGGTTCCGGGTCCGGGGCCGGCTCGACATCGAGGACTTCGTCCCCGACACCCAGGTGGAGTGGCACGCCCGCGTCCCGGGTCGGGTCCGCTACTTCTCGACGAACCACCTGATGGGGCCGGGCTACTGGGTATGGCTGATCCCGCTCGGGTCCGGCAACACGAGCGTCGGCATCGTGTCCTCGGGTGCCCTGCAGGCTATCGGGGAGATGGACACCCTCGAGCGGGCGATCGACTGGCTGGCGCGCCACGAGCCCGCCGTGGCCGCGGGAGTGGCGCGCCACGAGATCATGGACTTCGTCGTCGCGCGTGACTTCAGCTACACGTCGAGCCTGGCGATCTCCGCCGACCGGTGGGCGTGCGTCGGCGAAGCCGCCGCGTTCGCCGATCCCTTCTACTCGCCGGGCTCCAACATGATCGCCTTCGAGAACACGGCGGTGGTCACACTGCTCGGGGAGGACGCAGCCGGCGCGTTCGACGAGACGCGGGCCGCCGAACTGAACTCGTTCGTCCTCGCCCAGAACGACTGGGTCGAGTACAACATCCACAGCTCCTACTCGTACTTCGGCGAGCCGCTGATCATGACGGTCTCGTTCATCTGGGACACGCTGCTGGCCTGGACGACGGCCACGCCGCAGATCTACAACGGGATCTACCTCGATGCCGCCAAGTCCGCGGCGGTGCGTGCGGAGACCACAAACCTTTACCCGCTCGCCCTGCGGGTCAAGCGTCTGTTCAAGCAGTGGGAGGGCCGCGCTCGACGAGGACGCCGCTTCGTGTTCGTCGACTACGCCAGCATCCCGTTCCTCCAGGAGGCCTACGAGCGCAACCTCGTGGCCGGCAAGACGATCGACGAGCTCGTCGCCGACCACCGGATCACGATGGCGGTCGTCGAGGAGGTCGCTCTGGCGATCTTCCTCATCGCTGTCGACGACACCATGCCGGCGCGGCGGCGGACGTTGGACGCGGCGCCATGGCTGAACGCCTGGGCGATCGGGCTCGACCCCGAACTATGGGCCCACGACGGGCTGTTCGCGCCGACGACACCACCGCGGGACGTGTCCGGTGTGCTCGGTCAGCTCGAGCGGCTGTTCGAGCCCGACGCCGTGGACGCCGTCGGCGCGGCGACGATCGACCTCGACCTCTGAGACCCGCCCGCCGGAGTGAACCGTCGGGACTCGAAGTCGAGCTGGGTCCTGAGATAGTCGTCCACAGTTTCAGACCGGCGGATGAGCTCGACGCTGCCGTCGCGCCGGAGCAAGAGCTCCTGAGGTCGCAGCCGGCCGTTGTACTGGAATCCCATCGAATGCCCGTGGGCCCCGGTGTCGTGGATCACGACGTAGTCGTTCTCCCGCACCGGTGGCAGCAGAATGTCTGTCGCGAACTTGTCCCGGTTCTCGCAGAGCGAGCCGACGACATCGACGGCGCCGAGAGGCCCGCGCAACTCCTGGCCGGCGCGATCGACGACCGTGATGTGGTTGTACGTCGACCGGTACATCCCCGGGCGCATCAGGTCGGACATCGAGGCATCGACGCCGACGTAGGAGCGGTACTTCGACATCACGTTCAGAACACGCGTGACCAAGACCCCGTGCGGCCCGGTGATGAGTCGGCCGCACTCCATGTACATCTTCGGCCGGTATCCGTGCTCGCGCTCGAACGCATCCAGGAGCTGGACCGCCAGATCGGCGAACGCCTGCAGTTTGAACGGTCGCTCGCCGGGGCGGTAGGCGATCGCGATGCCGCCGCCCACGTTGACGAACTCGAACCGGATGCCGGTGGCTGCCGTGACCTCGCCGCAGACCTCGAGCAACATCTGGAGGATGGCTGCCATCCGGCGGTGACGACGTTCGTTCGATACGACCATCGCGTGCAGTCCGAAACGCCGCGCACCCCGGGCGCGTGCCTCGGTGTACGCGGCGATCACCTGATCGTGCCGCAGTCCGAACTTCGCCGATCTGGGCGCCCCGATGATCGAATTCCCGAAGTTAGACGTTCCCGGGTTGTAGCGGAAACAGATCAGCTCCGGCATGCGCGGGAGCTTGCGGACGAAGGTCAGATCGTCGAGGTTGAGGATGCACCCACCGTGATCGAGGGACTGCTCGTACTCGTCGGCGGACGTGTTGTTGGAGGTGAACATGATGTCCTCCCCCGATGCACCGAGTTGTCGGGCCATCGCGAGCTCCGCCGTCGAGCTGCAGTCGAAGCCGAACCCGAGTTCGTTTCGGAGGATCTCCAGGATGCGGAGGTTGGGGAGCGCCTTGACGGCGTAGAACTCGCGGAAGCCGTCGAGGCCCGAGAATGCCGCGTTGAACTCGTGGCCGCTCTCGAGGATCCCGAGCTCGTCGTACATGTGGAACGGCGTCCCGAACTCCTGCGCGATCGAATGAACGTGAGGCAGGAGACGCTGGGCGAACGAGGCCGACATAGGCATGGTGTGAACGCCAGTTCTCGGCCGCTACACGCCGAGCAGGGACCGCAACAGTTCGGCGTATTGACGCCCCGTGTCGAACGGCTCATATCGCGATGGGTGATCGTCGTCGACGAACTGGGACGGCTCGATGATCGCGCCGTAGGAGGGTCGGTGCTTGAACTGGAGCGATATTCGGTCCGTCGAGACGTCACGCACCCGGTGATAGGTCGCCCGGTACCCGCCGTTCGTCCATCTCTCGAGGTAGTCACCGAGGAACACGAGCGGCTCATGAGGGCGAACGGGGACGTCGATCCACCGGCCGTCGGACCCCAGGACTTCGAGACCCGGCGCGTTCTGCGTCAAGATCGTGAAGAAGGCGTGATCGACGTGCGACGTCATCGAGTAGTGCACCCGGTTCCCCAAGGCGCTGCCGGCACCGACGGGATAGTGGTTGAGGCCCAAACGATGCACCGGCTTCTCCATGAACGGGTCGAAGACCGTGGCCGGCAGATTCAGAGCCAGCGCGCTCAACAAAAGGATTTCGTTGCCGATCGTCGCCAATCGTTCAAGCAGTCGAGTCGCCGCACCGAAAGGTCGATGGTAGTGACCGGCCCAACCCCCCGCCGGCGGATCGGCGACGTAGCCGATTCGATACTGTTCACACGCCTCGCGCCCTGAATGCGTGAGGCTCCTCTCGGCCCCCACCTCGCGATACCCGAGATACTCGGTGTCGGCGCTACAACTGAATCGTCGCTTGTCGTCGAGTGGTTGCGAATAGAATCGACGCGCCTCCGCGTACACCGCTTCCAGAAGGCTCGGTGGGATGCCGTGGTTTCGCAGAAAGAAGAACCCGCTCTGCTCGCAGGCGGCATGGATCGCTCGGCTCAGTCGCCACTTCTCGTCGTCGGCCGGACCGCCGGCTGTCACCGACCACTCGACGACAGGTATCGTCGTCAGAAGTTGATTGTTCGCCAATCTGAGAGCACCTCCGTGGCCGTGGGCATCCATGATCGAGCGCCCGGGTCGTACTCCGGAACCCCAGCAAGGGTCGGCCGCCGAGCTGTGCGGTCGACCGAGACGATGATGTCATGGAAGTCGGGCGATCGACCGGTAAATCGGATGCCATGCCCTGTAGATGGCCTCCTTGCACAAACCAAGTAGCCATGTGGGTGATCGCGCCCACGATGACGCCGACCAGCGGACAGAACCGCTCGTGACCTCGGACGCCCACCGCGGGACCCTCAGGTGCGCGCCTACCGGCAGAAACTCGTCCGGCTGCGGTCCGAATCGGCGGCGGTGATGCTCAGGCGCCCCGGCACAGGGCGTGGTCCACCAGGTTCCACGCCGCCTGGCGGGTGGCGTCGTTGTCGTTGTCGTTGACGGAGATCACGGCCGAGCGCCCACCGTCACCGGTGACCGCGCCCACCGTGTGGAAGCCGGGCACGTCGCCGTCGTGGGTCCTGTGGGGTGCCGGAAACCGGCCTGGGCCTGTGACCTGGGCTGATACGACGGTACGGGACCGTCGGCATGATGGTCAGCTATGTCCGTGCGACTGCTCTATCTGATCTTCGTTCGAGTGTGCGGCTGGCTTGTCCTCTTCGGTCGTTCGTCGGCGTCGAAGGACATCGAGCTGCTCGTGTTACGGCACGAGGTCGCGGTGCTGCGCCGTACCCAGCCCAAGCCCCGGTGGGACTGGGCGGACCGGGCGGTACTCGCCGCGCTGATCAGGGTTCTCCCCAGGACGCTGCGAGCGCACCGGCTGGTCACCCCCGGCACCGTCCTACGGTGGCACCGCCGTCTGGTCACACGGAAATGGACCCATCCGCGCCGGGCAGGACGGCCACCGATCAACCCGGAGATCCCCACGCTGATCGAGCGGCTCGCGACCGAGAACACGACATGGGGCTACCAGCAAGCACGATCACCTCGGGTGGGAACCGGAACCCGGCGAACTCCGACACCGGAACCAGTGGACGGACACGACGTCGACGCATCAACCGATCATGACCGATCGGACGCCCCGCGATGGCCGACTTCGCCGATGCAACAGACCCTACCGTGCTCATTATCAGGATTTGCGACCGATTCCTCCACCGATCATCTTCTCGGTGATCCGCAGCGTTTCGGGAAGCGGACCATCCGGCCGCCACAACGGGTTGTAGACGACACCGGGTTCGACGAGTTCCAGGCCATCAAAGTAGGCGGTGATTTCCTCCAGGGTACGGAACCGGCCGGTACCAAGGTCCGTGAGGAGGGCCTTCTGGAGGTCGTCGGTCTGGGCACCGTGATCGACGAAATGGGTGAGAAACAGGTAGCTGCCGGCAGCCACCGCATTTCGGTACCGGGTAACCAGACCGCCCGGGTCCTCCTCGTCATTCAGGTGATGGATGATCCCGAGCATCAGAAGACCGACTGGCTGGTCGAAGTCAATCAGAGACCGCAGGTCGGGGTGGCTGAGGATCTCCTCCGGCTCTCGCACCTCGGCCGTGATGACCGTGGTGTACTGGTTCTCGGCGAGTAGGGCCCGGCCATGAGCCAGCGCGATCGGATCGTTGTCAACGTAAACGACCCGGGCCTCGGGGAGGATCTCCTGTGCCACCTGATGCGTGTTGCGGGCGGTCAGCAAGCCGGAACCGAGATCGATGAACTGGCGGATTCCCCGCTCCGCCAGGTAACGGACACCACGGCCGAGCACAGCCCGGTTGTAGATCGCGGCCTCACGCCCGTCGGGGACGAACGCAACGAGCTGCTCGGCGATGGCTCGGTCCACAGGGAAGTTGTCCTTACCGCCGAGGATCGCGTCATAGACGCGGGCAACACTCGGGATGGAGACTTCGATCCCCTTCGGCAGTGGAGTCCACCGACGTGGTGTACGGATCGTGATCGTCTGACGACTCGCCGGAGTGGCGGTCCGTGACGTGGGACGCAGGGCTTCTTCATGTGGGGGGTCTGCCTGGTTTGTCAGGGGAAGCTGTGGAGATCGAGGGCGGCGGTCGGGGTGGTGTGATCACGTCGGCCGGGTGGGATGAGGGCGTAGCCGACACGGCGTAGGG